>CAKZYM010000279.1 GCA_937884685.1 uncultured Calothrix sp. | reverse complement strand
CAAGCTATCTTGCCCCTGGTGACAGCTTCGCTATATTTACGCCTACTAGGGGGGAAAGTAGCGAAGCTGTCACCAGCCGCCATGCGACGGCTGAAACCTATGCATAGAAGTAGTTTCAGGAAAATTTTTCATCCTCCGACGGCATCAAGCTCTAACCGCTCATCCATATCCAGCCGGAAAGTCCCGTAAGGATTAACGTGCGCCCAAATTAACGGTGTGAGCGCCCGTAAATCTTCCGTCTTCATTTTCTTGAACCATACAGGCTCCGCCAAAACTTTCTGAATCATCAAGGTGTTTACATATACCAAACACATTTGTAATAAATGTAGGCATAATACGGACAATTCCTGCTCATCCAAGCGGTTACTCGCAACTTCACTGTTCTTACCGTAAAAAATAAAACTATTCGCACCGTTCCACTGCTCTACCACATTCAGCCCTTCATTAATCTCGCGTCGTAAAGCTTCAGAGGAAAGATATCTGCACAGAAAAATAGTTTTAACCGCCTTGCCTAGTTCGTTAAGCGCCCGTTGTGTTGGATGTTGCAACGTAGCACGATTGAATCGTCTTAAGATTGTATCTGCTTCCGCCGTACCCAACCGTAGAGCAGTAGCATATTTAATCATCTGGTCATACTGCTGCCCAATCAGTTCCCAATTGATTGACCTGGTAAGTATAAGTTTTAGCTCTGGATAGTCTTGCCTTTGCTCAGAAAAAGGTAAGTATAATTTAGCTTCTCCAATACGTTTGATACGAGGCATCAAATCAAAACCCAACAAACGACAGAAGGCAAATGCAATCTCACTTTGTCCGTGGGTATCAACGTAGTTCTTCTCTACCTTCATATCCGTACAATGACGCAGCAGCCCCTCAATCATCGCTGCTACCTCACTACTGGAACAAGTTTTGAGTTGAGAATAAATGCATACCGATTTTTTCTCAACGTGCCAGTAAATCATTACACCGCGACCACCATAGCGAATATGCCATTCAGTCATCAGATTTTGGTCCCAAGAACCAAACTTCTTTGAGTCACTGGCACAGGCTGTTGTCCCCTCGCCCCAAATATTCATTTTTCTCATTGCCAAAGTTGCATTGACAACACTCGCGATAGCATTACGTAAGTGTTCTCGATGAATATAATGCTTTTTGATATAACGTAAATCAGTTTCTCTATCACCATCTAGACCCGCACACATACTTTTAAGTCCCGTATTAGACCCTAATCCGTACAAACATAGCAACAATCGGCGTTGTAAGATGTTTCGGTCAAAGTTAGAACGAACACCAGTATTTTTAAACTGATTGGTAAAACCAATGCGTAAATCGGCTTCTTTCAACATATCCAGCAAACTGGTCATGTACCAGCGTTGGTTGATTTCGCGTTTGAGTTGTTCTAAATTTACGGGTTCTGGTTGGGCTTTATGGGGTGTGACACGAATCCAGCCATTATCTTTTTGGAGAATTTTGACTTTGGAGTTTTTAGGCATTCCTTTATTAAGCATCGTTAGAGCTTCGGTCATTTCCTGCTGAAGTTCTGCGATAAAATTGTCAGCATCTAGTGGTTGCCCAATTGCTTGGTAGTATGTCTCTCGATGTATTTCAAAGTCTTGAGGTAAATCCTCCTCTGGATTACAATAGCGCTTCGCACCAACTACCCAGATTTCCTTACTCCGCAATTTATCTCGTAATGCTTGCAGTACACAGATTTCGTAGTTTACTCGGTTAATTCGTTCTTGCCCATCTTTATCAACTTCAACAATCAAATCTTTCCAATCGTTTTTGAGGACACCATCAATAAATAAATCTTCTCCTAAAGCGTAATATCTTTGATTGCTTACTGAGTATCGCTTAAGCAGTTCCAAAGCCATAATTACAGGACGATGAATATCGTTATTTGAGCGGAAATCCAATGTAGACAGGAGTTGGGGAACCATGCGACGGTAATGATGTAGGTATGATGAGCGCATTTGCGTGTACACCCGCTCTGTATAAGTAGGAGAATTAGATTTAAATTCCTTAACTACAGCAGAGAGGGTTTGTGGACTCGCAACTGGGAAGACTACATCTTTTACTGACTCTTCTGGTCGTTCCAATGAAGCGTTAGCAATTTCATACAGCAAGCGAGGTTTGTTATCTACTCGCTTGAATTCAATAAGCAGTTGCTTGTCTACCTTACTTTCCGCATTTACATAAATACGATGTATTATTTGTACCAATAATTCCACTAAGCTATCAGTAATTTCTTGACTACGTTGCCAACAGAACGCAGCTACCAGGGTATAGCGGATTTGGGTAGGGTGACGGCGTAATTCACGGGGCGTTTCTGTAGAAGCTCGTCTTCTGTAATAAGTGACTACTTTAGGTGGGATTTTGGTAAACAGTTGAGGGTGTAGTTCCAACTCCCGAATACATTGAAGTTTTGATATTTCCTTGAGGATACTTTTAAGACTGGTGCGACCGGGGTCGGTTTTGAGAAAATGAAATACTGACTGACGGAAATGGCTTTGGTCATCATCCAAACCATCTTTGGTATTGAGCAGTTCATCCATCTTCTTACGCGAAGCGATAGAAATTTGCGAGCAAATACTAGCACAAAACTTTTTTTCGGTTGTTTTTACCGCAGACCTAATTAATCTTTCAACTCTTTGTCGAGTTGGCGGTTCTAACGATAAGTCTCGCAAACGTTTATAAACAGCACTTTCTAGGTAAGATGAATTGCGTTCATATGGTAATACTTTCTCACATAACCAAGCAGTTAGTTCTTCTCCATCTTGAACGGTAAATTCCCGAAATCCCAAAAACTCACGAATGGAGGCTCTGTGTCGTTCAAAAGTTCTTCCCACCCACTCATACTTTTTAAAAAGTCTCGGTGAAACTCCCAAAAGTTTAGCAACATAAGAGACAACAAGTTTGGGCACTTCTTGTTTGCTGCGTGGGAACCTAGCTTCATACTGAAAAAATTTAAGTAAAACTGCAAATCCCAAACGGTTCTCTTCGCTTTTGTTTTCAAGTAACGCCATTTCCGAAGGCAGTAGCGTAAAATTTTCTACAAGTTCAACCGTATCCCACTGCCTTTTCAAACTTAATGCCCCTTACTTTGATTGCAGAGATACAAAACTTTATTAAGGAATTGTATCAGTTAAAGTATAAGTCATTTGGTACACTATTTTTACACGGTGCCATAAGGTTTTGAGTCCTCTCAAATTCAGAGAGTTTAATTGGTACATGAATATCGCCATTTACTGTAGAGTTTCAACCACCGACCAGTCTTGTGAACGTCAAGAACGAGACTTATTAGAGTATGCTGCTGTTTTAGGATGCAAGGTAGTTGGTGTTTGGAAGGAAACAGTCTCCGGAAAGAAAGAACATCGTCATGAGCGTGACAAAGTAATAGCTTTGGCTCGGAGTCGCGATATTGATGCCATCTTAGTAACGGAGATGACCCGTTGGGGACGCAGCACTATTGACTTGATTGAAACGTTGCAAGAACTTAACAGTTGGGGTGTTTCCTTGATTGCCCAGACCGGATTTCAATTCGATTTGAATACACCGCAGGGCAGGTTAATTGCCCATTTGATGGCATCCTTGGCTGAGTTTGAGCGTGACTTAATGCGCGAAAGGATACGTTCTGGGCTGGCAGCAGCAAAAGCAAGAGGTCAGAAATTAGGCAGACAGCCAGGACAAAGGGTAAAAGCTGACAAGTTAGCACCCAAGGTTTTGAAAATGGTTGAACAGGGGTATTCTTATCGTAAAATTGCGAGTGCCCTTCATTTGAGTAAGACAACCGTTAATGATATTGTCAAACGCCACCGACAATCCAAAACGAGGGGAAACCGCTCTTAAGGTCATAATCATTTAAATTTTTCTGAAACCTATTCTGGAAAGAGGTTTCAGCCGTTGCATGGCGGCTGGTGACAGCTTCGCTACTTTCCCCCCAATTATTTGCGCCATGATTTTTACCTTTTTTGAAGTCTGCAAAATAATCAAGGACTAAAATTACGTATTAATAATATTAGCACATAGATAGTTAGTACACTGATTATTAGCCTAAGACTTTCTCTTCAAACCAAAACCGAGCAAAAATAAAGTTATAATACTACAACTGTCCAAACGTTTGTATAACAAGCAATTCACCCGCAAATACTCCAAAAACCAGCAAGAAGGGTGCTGGGTAGAGGTTAAGTAGTAAAGTCTTGTATTTACTGTGTACGCTACATTATACGGATTCAATATTACAGATTGTGCCAGATACTATTCTTAGTTTTACCTTACTTAATTGCGTACTACATTATTACATTGCCAAAGTGTCATAC
>CAKZYM010000278.1 GCA_937884685.1 uncultured Calothrix sp. | reverse complement strand
GACAAGGTGCTAGGGGGAAATATATTACCTAACAACTCCCCTAGCACCCAAATAGAAGATAACAGCCAAACCCTTGACAATAGTTCATCAACATCAACTCCTTCAAATGCTCGATTAAGTAATAATGATGAGGTGCTAGGGGAAAGCATAATACCTCTACATTCCCCTAGCACCTACCGTAAACGTGGTGAGGGCAGCGGCAATATTTCCTGGGGTTATGCAAATGCTAATAGCACCAAGAAGAAGCCAGTCAAACAGCTTTACTTCGAGTGGGAATATAGAGGTAAAAGAGGAAAGACTTATGTGCGTTCGCGCTTCAAGGAGCAAGTTATTTCAATGAATGAAGCGAAAGTTCCAGTTGTAGAGATATTGAAATTACTAACTTATAATCCAAAGATAGCGGGTGCTTTGGGTCTTAATTAGCTGTAATACATTGTTTTATCAAAGCTTTATTAACCTCTTTACCTATAGATAAGTATTATAAAAATAATTGTTGCTCATTTTCTTATGATTTAAATAATAATTAATAGTTGATTTTGATTAATCTATAACTCAATATAATCGCAATTTTTATTTATTTGCGTTAAGAACAAGCAAAGCTTTCTGTACCGTATTAATCCCAATACCTTTAACTGATATAAATTGGGAAAGACTACATATACTATCATCCTGCATTACGTCTTTAACTCTTGTTAAATATATTTTCTGTAAGCCAGTCAAGTTTAAAATTTCTTTATCGGAAAGCAAAAGAAAAGGAGTTTTTAATTGATGAAATATATCGTCTGGTGAATTTGCTTCGTAAATATATATCTCAATTTTTATATCATCACATTTATATAAATACTTTGTCATAATTTCCAAAGATTCATTTTCAGAAATTCCTCCGTTGAGACTTCCTAAAAGTGGAAAAGCTATGGAAGTTATGCCTTTTTTCTTATAAGTATCTATAAATTTTTGCAATCCTAGTTGTAAAAACTCTATTTTTGATGCTCGCTTCCAATGTTTTTTAGTAGGGAAATTAAGAACCCAGCGGTGTTCTGATTTATATAGCCACAGTTTACCAATATCTAAGAGGTTAGAATTACATATTTCTACATAACGCTCATACATCTGCGGATATCTTAAACGAAATTCTAATGCAATACCAGCACCCATTACCCCCACACAATTGACTGTGTTTACGAGTGTTTGACAATTTGAAGTAAATAAGTTTCCTTTAATAATGTCTAGACTCATTTGTGTAAACTAACCACTCTTTACCGTTTTCTTCAAAACAAACTTTTATACAAGTATTCGATTTACATTTTAACTTAAGATGTCGGGATGAGATAATACTAACTAATTCTCCTAGCTTAATCCTTGAAATGTCTTCATATGAAGAAATTATTTCACTCTCAAATGGTTGTTGCTCTGTTAGTTTAAGTATTAAATTCCCATTTATATTGTATTCATCATATTTATCAATCTGAATATTGATGAAATTTACCTCATCATTAATTGATATATAAGGATTTTCATTATTAAACAGGCTACTATGCTCAACAATTTCTCGTTCCTTAAATACACGACTGGCATATTTTGATTCTCTACCAATAAGATTTAGTAACGTTTCTTTGTCTTGATGTGTGCGGCAGATAATACTTATATCGTCTAAATTTAATTCAGAAAAATTAAGATAGTTATGTACTATAAATTCTTGTTGGGATGCCCTGAGAAAAGTCTCTTTTCCAACATTAGGTAGTGTAGAGTAAAGATTACCGAAATCAAAAAATTGCTCTACAAAAGTTTTACTATTGCCATAATAAAAACTATTAGCTGCAAGATTGCCATTACTTACAGCGCATTTACTATGATGTGTTTCTAAAATTCGTTTCAGGTTAAAACGAAAGAAAATTGGTACTGGACAAAGAGCATAAATGCTTCCTTTACGTTTCCCTAGTCCCTCGTTATGCCATTGAGTAGGAGTTTTTGGTCGAAAATAAAAGCGTGCAAATTTTTTGACATCTTCACGAGTATTAGCTATGAGATTTGCACCTGCTGAATCGCTAAATTGATGGCAACTGTTTCTTGATTTAAGCTTCTCTTCTTCAAGGATTGAAACTGCATTCTCTACATGAGTGAAGTGGTATACATATCCCTTCCACTGGGAATCCTGACTTTCAAGCCCAGTTAAGAGCATCTTGGCAAATTCTTCTATATCTTGTGGCGATCGCCCTAAATCGAAATCATTACTTGTACAGTTGGTATGAATTTCTAATAATGGATTATTAGATTCTATTTCTTCAAAATCTACAGTACTTGCTTCTAAGGAATTGGATTCACCAATTAATTTTTCTTTTTCAATATTAATCAGCACCATATATTCGAGTATGTCTAAAATACTTTTATCGTTTGCGAACCAAGAGTTTTGACGGTTAGAGTATAATAAAGGCGCAATTTCTTCCCTTTTTTCTCCTTCCAAGAGATATATGTGTACGGCTTTGCGCTGTTCGTTGTTTTGAGCCTGGAGTGCCCATTTAGCAATTTCTTCTTTCGGAATAGTATCTCTTCTCAAGCGACAAGCATAGAAAAATTCTAAAGCACTATCTTCGTAGTCGGGATGAAGAATACGACTATCATATGCAAAATTAACTAGTCGTTTTTCCTCAATATTATTAGAATCACTTACTAACAGTAGCTGACATGGTAGATAATTACCAGTTTTAGATAGAAAGTTTATTTTTTCTAAAAAAATATGGAGTTGACGAAGCTCATATTCTTTATTAGGACTATTTAAAAATACTGGTGTAATCAGCTTACCTATATACATTGCTTGGGCTGGTGTTACTCTTGGTTCATTACTTCCTATCTCATTTTTTAATACATCGAGAAGCCGTAAATCATTTACCGTATAGTGCTGTCTAACAAAGTCTGGACTTAATAGTTTACTTACTTCGTCCCATTTTTTATCAATAATGAAATTGTTTTTACACTGCTGCTGAAAACTAGTCCACGTCGCGACTTGTAAAAAAGTTTTTTCTTCTGAGAGTTTACCTGTAACTTTATACTTAATCATATAAACCACTAGGTAAAGCTGGGCAAGCTGTGATTAGATATCCCATAGCGTGATTGTTACTCGCCAACATATTTTTGATAATATCAATTCCTTCACTATGTTCTTGTTTTTGCCAACTAACTGCTAATTCTTTCCATAGAAAATCCCAAAACTCATATTCATCAATGTTTCTAAAACCAAGAACATTTGTAAAAGCTTGCCAGTTATCTTTGCTTGCGTCGAAAAGATTACGCAGAATTTTTCCTAGATTTTTACCTATTTTTTGCGCTAACTCGCGGTTACGCAATGAAGATTTAACTAAACTTTCCCTACCAGTAGTAACATCAAAATCAGCATTAATTGCAAAACCTAGAAATAGTTTTTCTAATGTAGGTGCTGTCACCCAAAAAGTAGGAGTATCTTTAGGTAAAGCATTCTCAATCTGACCATCTTTTTCAGTCATACCTATAACTAAACTGGCTTTAGCATCTGCATCAGTTTTTAGACATAACAATAGAGATTCTCGAATATCGCTAGTATTTTGATATTTACCTATTTCTACTCCTGAAATATTCATTAAAGAAGTAGGATTCCAAGACAAATTAATTATTTGATTATGACTATCAATGAACTGATATTTTTTTATAGCTTTTGAAAAAACTAATAATATATTAGCTACAGACTGAAATTGTGTTAGTACTTTTTCGTTAGATGCTTCATTTTCAAGATTTAACTCTATAATGGTTGCGTCGGATAAATCTATATAGCGGTTGCATTCTTCTCGGAGTTCATTAACTTTTTGTGTATTTAATCGTGAGGGTATCAATCCACCTTCAACTGTAAAACCCAAATTTTTGCTCAGGATATAAGGTTTTTTACAAACTAGATAAATACTTTTGAATCCTAAACCAAATTTACCTGTAACCTTTTCTCCTTTATCAGAAATATTAAAGGCTAACATTTTTTGTAAATCACGATGAAATCCTTTATCTTTATGCTGTATTTCTGGATAATCGGGATGTTGAAAGCAGCCAATAGCTCTTCCTGCATGAATAAATTGAATTTTATTATCGTCATATTTGACAATGAATTTATTTCTACAATTATCGGAATCTTGCTTCTGTGACATAATCTGCCACTCAACTACTGCGTCATCAGCATTTTGAAATAACTCAAAGGGAATACTTTGATATTGATAACCAAATGAATCTATCTTCTTTCGTACAGCTTTCAGTAATTGTTCTTTTACATCTTCGCTGTCAGGGGATTCCTCTTCTAATAGGTTAGATAACTGAAAAACAAGATCATCAATTCGTTTTTCAATATTTTGTGTTGGGCGATTTTGCTGTTTCATTTCTGCTTTTTCAGAACATAATTCATCCCAATGACTTAAAATTTTATGAACTGAAGGAATAAATTCATGTACGCCCAACATTCTCATTACATAAGGCGCACCTTCTAATAAAAAGTTTTTTGCTACTTGAATATCTAGCTGGTCAGATTTAATTAAACCTTGCCATATTTCATTTATAGAAGAAGTATTTCTTTCATAAACTTCTTGCAATATTTTTTTTGTAGACTCTTTTAAAATATTTATTAGTTCTGATGATTGAAAATTTTGGGGTTGAATAGGTAATAGCTCAATTACTGTAGTATCAATTGCCAGCCTATTAACAAAAAGATGTGGAGGACTATTAGTATTTATAAGGCTGGCTTCAAAAGATTCTCCTGTTATAGATTGTACTTTTCTGGTACGATTATCTGCTCTACCTACACAAATATGAAAAGCACGTTTGGGTGTATTATTTAATAGCCGTTGTCGTAATTTACCTAAGTTTAGTTTTCCTAAATAAAAACGAGCAAGATTTCTGACACGTCCTTCATCTCCGTACAATAGAGTTAAAAACGCGCCTATTGGTTCGGGAGGACAGTATTGTTGCCAAGACTTAAAATAATTTTCTAATACATCATAATTAGTTTCATCTGCCACTGTTTCAGAAAATTCTAAACTATTGTGCAGGTTCTCCGTATAAATATTATTTAAATAGCTAGAAATAATTGATTCTTGTTCGCTATCAAGAAGATAAGCTACATCAATATTTTCTCTTTTCCCCCAAGTCAATCTGTTAGGATTTATCCATTTTGCACGACGATTAAGTAAATTAATTTTTCTTAAAATATTGACGAAATCATAATCATTGACCGCTAAAGTTAAGTAATAATTAAAAATATCGATTGTACTTTGTGCCGGTTTTTCATTTTCAAAGCTAATCTTGTTAAGAATATTAATTAATTTATCTTCATTCAGTCTACCCAATAAATTAGGTAATAGATATTGTTTAAAATCATCTAAACTAAGTTTTCGAGCAAAACTCCAAGCTGGTAAAAAACTAACATCAATCTTTTCAAATACCTGAAAAAGTTCATCTAATGGAAATTCATCAATTTCAAATTTACCTAACTGATAATCATCTGATTCTTGTAAAAGAGAGCCAATTACTGGTAATGCTCTGTCATTAGTTACAAACAAGTTTTTTGTTAACCATTGCCAGCATCTGCTATTACGAATCTCCTGTTTCAGTTGTGAAGATGATATATAATCGCTAGAAATTTGTAGTAATAACTCTTCAATTTCATCTTTAATAGAAGGATAATGAAGTACATCTTCGGGATAAACTGCATTTCCATCTTTATCTTCAAGCCAAGCTTGCTTATTTAAACTCTTATAGTTAATTTCAGATAATTGTTTTTGTGATACATTAAATAAATTATCCAATGTATCAATAATGATATTAAAATGTAAGTGAGGTTGAGACTGTTCGAGAATAAATTCAATTACATCATTTTCATCCCAGCGAGAAAATAATTTTTTGAGATTTTTTATATTCTGATGCTTTTTTATATATTCGGGTAGAAATGAAAATTCTGTATATTCACCTTTACTTAATTCAACAATAGTAGATAGATGCTTTTGTAAGTTTTTTGGCAAAATTACTATATCCTGCGGTCGTATTACTTTTCCATCCCTACCTACTAACCAGCAGGTATTTTCCAAATGGCTTTTATCTAAAGCAGATAAGTTTTGCAAAGCATCTAAAATTAAATCACAATATTCATGCGGAGTTTGAAAATTTAAAACAGTATTGATTAACGCTTCTGGTGTCCATAAATCAATATAATCTTGCCTCAATTTATTACTTTTTTGGATAATAACTATATGTTGAGTTAGTTTCTCATTTAAAGGAAATATTGGATTTTCTAAATATGTCTTTCCTGGTTGAATATTTACAAGCTCTCCGCTACTAGTTTTGTGTAATTTTAAATCTTTCCACAATTCTTCATTTTCAAGATACTGAATTTTATTTAATAATTCATATTTCTCAGACTCTTCTAGCGAGTTAGCATCTACACAGTCTGCTCCTAGCTCATCAATCAACTCTATAACTTCTTCTGGTTTTAATAATTTTATGCCTAATTTTTGATGTTTTGCTGATGGAATATGTTCAACAAGTAATGAATCAATTAATCGCCAATCTTCACTTGTTTCCTTTAAAACTTGTTGTCCTAGTTTTTGCCATAGTGTGCTTTGCTCAGAAGTTTTATATAAAGGAGTTTCAATATCTCCATATTTGTCTTTATTTCCATGCAGTAAATAACGTAATTGTTTAGACATGATTGATTAACTCCTTTAATAAATTTTCTCTTTTTTTTGAATCAGCTAAGTTCGGTTTGTTTGCTAAGAGTTGTAAGCAGCTGTTAGCGTTAAGCTGAGGAATATTTTGGAAAGCATTAGTTCTTTCTAATATTTTAGATATCTGTGCTTCTATGAAAATTAGCTCGCATTCTGGCAACGCACTTTTTACAGCTTGAGCAATTTGGGTTTGATGATTACCTTTAAAAAGTAGACTTCTTTCCTTTAATTCTTTTAAATCATTAAATGAATAAATTTCTGTAATATCTTGACGATAATTGTAACCAAAGAATAACGGAACATTTGACAATAGATTCAAATCACTTTCCAGAGATTTAGATTGATTCAGTATTTGCTCTATAATTGCTTTAGCTACAGTTTTTGTATCTGATACATTTAATAGTTTACTTAGACAATTAAGAATTGATTTAACTTGTTCGTCACCTAAATCAGCTTTACTTGCATAATCATTCGGTTCAAACAATTCATAAACTAAAAGTGATTGCCTAATATTCAATTGGTATAACGGATTTAGAACATTTTGTATAGGTTCTTCATTAGACCTTATTTGTTTGATTTTAAATCTTCTTTCGGGGTGAATTAATTTGATTAGTTTCTTGGTAAGTTGAATTAAATTCTTTTCTTGAAGTTCTTTGATGCTAACTTGTTTAAATAATTCCCGAAGTACTTTTATCAAGCTATCTTGTATTTTTGATAGTCCAAGTAGTTTTCTATTGTGATGTAGTAAATTAAGTAAAAAGTTTATATTCTTGCTGTGGCTACAAAGTAATTGTATATCTAAAGATTCTAATATACTAACTATTTCTGACTCCTGCCAGTTATTAGAGTTAGAAGTTAATAGAAGATTGGGTTTTCTATCATCAATTAAACAATGTCTTTCTGCTAAATTACTTAACTCAGGAAAGACTTCCCAATTTGGAGGAACACCCGGTAATAATTTCACAGATGCATTGACTGGGATTAGCGTCCAACCGCTATTATTCGGTTTAATTCTACATACATATTGGTTATGACTACAGATACTTTTTCCATATACAGGGTTTTGAAATAAACGCGATTTTTGAACAGCTTCACACAGACAAGAAATATCTTGAGATGATAAACCATGAGTTTTCGCAAAATGTCTAAGTGAAGGTAGAAAAAGCTCCAAAGTTCCTTTAGTTGCAAGCAAATAGTTCCACTGAGCTATCATTTCGTCTTCGTTTTTAGGAACTTCCAAAGTCAGTTCACCATTTCTAAGATTCGATAACCCTTCGATATATTTTCTTCCAGAATCAAGAAAGAAGTATCCGTGGAGAAATATATTATAGTCTTTATCACCTTCACAGTTTTCTACTATTTCATATACTCCTTTGTCTACCGCTTCGGGATTGGAACCATTATCATCGCTTGCTAAAGGAAGAAATACAGACCACTGCAAAACTAAGCTTGCTTTATGATTTTTCTTGGGTTGACTGGTAAAGACTACAGCGGAATGAGGTATTGATTTGTCGGGTATATTTTCGGATTCTCCGTTTTCATCAATCGAAATCCTTTTAGACCAATAATCTGATTTCTTTAAATCAGACCAGAAATTTGAAGAGACATTTTCTGTTGTTTGTCCGAGTAATGAAGCAAAGTTACTTGCTGGGAGAATTTTTTCTTTACCTGCAAATTTTATTCCGGTTTTGGTTGTATCGGAACTAAGAATTACTTTTCCTTGCAATTCTTGTTCGTCTCCTTCTTGCTTCTCGCTATCTTTGTTGGGATGAATACAGCGTTTTAAAGCTGATTGACTATCTAAATTAACTGAGAATTGTTGTTGTAGCTGATTGTTTTTATCTTCGAGCCAATATCTTACACTTTTAAGATGTCGCAATAATGGTAATAGTTGACCAATTCTTGCTTCCATATCTTCGGGTAAGTATGCTCGGATAGATTTCTCATCGTAGTATTTAGCTAAAATAGAGCGTCCGTCTTCTGTTCTCTGACGTAGAGGAACCCATAGTAAAAAGTAATCAGAGTTTTCTGAATTAACTAATTTACGTTGAGTTAAATATTTCTCTAAATTTTTTCTGTCATCTTCTGATATTTCAATCCAGTCTGGACGTTTACTATCTTTTCCATTAGTATCAGCCCAAGGATTGATAAATTCTCCGCATCCACCTGGTACGGATTTGGAACGAGCTATATAGAAGAAAGCATCACAAAAGTGAAAAATACTCTTTTGTCCTAAACCAAATTTACCTATCTTGCTTTTATCTCCAGCGTTAGCATCAACACCAAAAGATAATATTGCTTCTCGGTCAGATTCATTAAATGTTCCGTCATTAAGGAAGAATAATGCGGGTATTTTAAGTAATGGATGATTAATTTGTTCTCTCAACCCTTTAATTACACCAAAGTCTAAGGTTGTCGCACCTCCATCATTGGCATTTTGAATTATTTCTTTAATGATAGGAAAACCCTGTTTATATCTTTCTTTCAAAAGACTTTTTATCGTATTTACAATAGTTCCTGGTGGAGTTTTATAACCAGCCATAATAATTAGTTTTGAGATGCATTCTGATTAATCACGCAACTGCTTAGTATTTCTACTTAAGTAATATCTCTGCGATTAAACTAAGAAAGTTTATTTTTACCTTTAATTTTATTGTTCCCGATTCAAACAAGAAAATATCAATTACGGATGTAAATCATAAAAAATGTGTATATCAATCAAGTTAAGTTGGTATGAGATTAATAAAAAGACAAGCATCTAATTAGCTTTTTTGTAGATGGTCTAGTGTAAATCCTGGAAAAACAGTATTGCCAACTGATAATTCATAATAAGTATTTTTCCGCTAATAAAGAATAAAAATAATTACAAATAATTAATTAAATTTGTTGTAAAACCACTTAGCTTTTGCTACAGTATCCGGAAGCAATTTTATACAAAATTTTTGCAAACTATGCTTCTACCAAAGTTTTCAAGCAAATTACCCGTATCAAAATGGTTCTTTAATAAACCTCTTCAGTAACTCACGAACTAGCGAAATAATTTTTACTCCTAAAGTACCGACTCCCACTCGCTTTGTAGGATTGCGTTGAGATGAAAACACTTGCTCCAGGTGCGCGGATTGTTGTCAGAGATGCGGAATGGCTGATTAAGTTAACTACCAGGATGTCTAATGATTTGCTGGTGGTTGATGTTGTTGGAGTAAGTGATTTTATCAAGGGTCGGACAGCACAGTTTATTAAGGAGCTTGAGGACGATTTAAAGGTTTTAGACCCGGAAAGTACGACGCTGGTTGCGGATAAGTCTTCTGGTTATCGCGATTCTCTGCTGTTTATTGAAGCGCATTTACGACAAACTGCTCCGACGGGTAATGACCTTTATGTTGGTCATAAGGCTGCAATGGATATTTTACCCTATCAGCTTGACCCGGCTATTAAAGCTTTATCTATGCCGAGACAGCGTTTGTTGATTGCAGACTCGGTTGGTTTGGGGAAAACTCTGGAAGCGGGGGTTTTGGTTTCGGAATTGATGCGACGGGGACGAGCAAAGCGGATTTTGGTGGTAACGACTAAGAGTATGCTGACGCAGTTTCAAAAGGATATTTGGATGCGGT
>CAKZYM010000277.1 GCA_937884685.1 uncultured Calothrix sp. | reverse complement strand
ATTAATCACAACATCCGCACCTCGAACATTATCATATTTACCAATCCAAGTAATACCAATACACCCAGCAGCTTTTGCATCCCGTGCCATTTGCATGTCACCAACAGAGTCACCTACCATCAAAGTAGTGTTTGGTTCTACTCCTAATTTTTTACAAGCTTCTAAAAATAAAGCTGGGTCTGGTTTGAAAATATTACCGTCTACTCCCATTTCTAAATCTAAATATTCATCCAACTGATGAACTTTGACAAATTGATTTACTTCTTGGGTCGTCGCTGCTGAAAGAATACCCAGTTTCAATTCCGTCTGCGAAAGCTTTTGTAAAATTTCTAAACTACCTGCAAATAAAGGAGAAGCAGAATCACCGAGATATTTATCAGCTTCATCCAAACTTTCGCGGGCTATTTTTAAAGATTCAATCCAACCTCTTCCAGTTTCAGCGATATAAGCTGCTGCTGCTATTTCTGTTTCCCGACGACTTGCTACAGCCATTAATCCCGCAGCGTCTAGACTATCACCATTGACACCGAAAGCCATTAATAGAGGTTCCCCAATACCTGGGATTTGCGCGTCTATAATTCTGGCTGCTTTTTGAGCAAAATGGCGTAAATTTACTTCAGAGTCCTCTAAAGTACCGTTTTTATCAAATAAAATAGCTTGTATATTAGAAAAAGTTTTATCTTTACATTTAATAGTCGTCAAGAGATGCTACCCCATTCTATTTTGGATTTTAGATTTTAGATTTTAGATTGAAGATTTTCCAATATTATTTTCATCTGTAGAGAAATATTATAGCTGGTTTCGGAATCGCTATAAATAATTATTTTTTAATCAACAACAATTATACTGATTGTTATTGATGTTTAGTGCGATTGTTTTCTATGTATATCAGCGAATTATTTAATATTGCCAATCTTTTTGTTCTTCCTTTTTGGTTGTTGATGATTTTCCTTCCCAAGTGGAAAGTAACGCAACGAGTAATGGGATCATATATACCATTTGTACCTTTAGCAGGACTGTATTTATATTTATTTATCAGTAGCGTTACACCAGAGAATGCAGAAGCTCTATCAAATCCTCAGTTAACAGATATTGCTCGATTTTTTGCAGATGAAACTGCTGCCGCAACTGGATGGATTCATTTTTTAGTGATGGATTTATTTGTAGGACGCTACATATATTTAGCTGGAGTAAAAACAGGTCTTTGGACTTTCCATTCTCTTGCACTTTGCTTGTTTGCTGGTCCTTTAGGCTTACTTTCTCACATTTTTACCTACTGGATTTCTCAACTATTTTCTTCAAAGGAATCAACACAAAATACAACTTTAGATACTACAAAATCAGCTAGCAGTAGTTAATTAATACAATCAAAGAGGCAGCGGTTAAATATTGTTTTTAGTCAACACAATTTATTTATAAAGACGCGCCTAATTTAGCCGACCCAAGTAGGATTTGTTTGAGTAGCCCCACAATAGTCAGAGTGAGGGTGATTAAGCGCAGCCTCATACTATTAGAAACCCGGTTTTTCTAAATAGCCGGGTTTTTTAATTATCAATTAGGATTGATAATTCCTATAGATTCTCTAAAAATAAAACATAAAAAAAATATAATTAGCTGAGTTACTCAGAATAACTAATATTTGATTTATGGTTTGATATTACCTATGACTATAAGGATATTAATCTTGCCATAATGCAATTCCACCTAATAAACCAAAAATATTAGGAATCACTTTTACATTTGATGGTAGCTCTATATCTATCTTTTTTGCTTCACCACCACCAATATACAGATAATCGTAATTAAATAAACTTTGCAAAGAATCAATAGCTTTCTTTAAGCGTTTATTCCACTTTTCATCGCCAACTTTTTTCAAAGCAGTACGTCCTAATTGCTCTTCATAAGTATCACCCTTACGAAAACGATGGTGTCCCATTTCCAGATTTGGAACCAATTTACCATTTACAAATAAAGCCGAACCAAATCCCGTTCCCAAGGTAACTACCAATTCAACACCTTCACCAGCAATTGCAGCGAGACCCTGCATATCCGCATCATTAACTACCTTTACGGGCTTTTTCAAAAATTCAAATAAAGCTGTTGCTAAGTCAAAACCTACCCAATCAGAATCTAAATTAACTGCTGTATTGGTTACTCCATTTTGTACCACACCAGGGAATCCAACCGAAATCCGTTCAAATTCACCTGCCATTTTAGCTAGTTCTAAAATCGCATCAATCACTAATTTTCTAGAAGCAGGTTGAGGTGTTTCTACCCTTAATTTTTCGGTTAAAGGATTTCCACTGTTATCCAGAACCATCAATTTTACACCACTACCACCAATATCAACCGACAAAGTACGGATATTTTCTGTTACTTCCATTAAGGTTTCTCCTAAATTATACAAAGTAATTTTCTTATTTTTAGGTAAAGTGGTCATTAAGAAAAGGGGAGGGGAAGAGATATGGTGATGGGGAGATAAGGAAACAAGGTGAGATATGTATGATTAACTCTTAATTCCTAGTTCAAAATCCCAAATCCAAAATAAAAACATCTCTTGTTAAAAACTAAATCTATTGATTGATTTGTTACCCTAGAAATAATCACAGCAGTCTATGCTAAAAAAAATTCTCTATTGAAAATAATAGAAGAGATTATCAATATGACGAATTCGGGAGATAAAATTAATCGTTGTTATAGTCACGAAGACGTACAGCAAATTTTGCAGTTAGCAATCGCACGTCAAGTTGATGATGATAAGGAATTTTCTCATGAGGTGCTTTTAGAAATTGCAGCAGAGTTGGATATATCCCCAGAAACTCTCCAGTTAGCAGAAGCAGATTGGGCTAACAAACTAGGAGAGATACAGCACAGACAAGCATTTAACCTTCACCGTCAAAGAAGGTTCAAAAAGCGTGTTGGTAATTACGCTATTACTAATACATTTTTACTGTCGATGGATTGGCTTACTGGTGGTGGTATTAATTGGGCACTTTACGTTGTACTATTTTGGGGTTTGTTTTTAGGTTTGGATGGCTGGAATAGTTTTCAAACTAAGGGTGAAGAATATGAAGCAGCTTTCCAAAACTGGTATAGGAAGCACCAGTTAAAACGTTCTATGGATAATATCGTTAATAAATTCTTAAAATTTACTTCTCGATTAAACTAACCTAAATCTACGAGTAGACAATTTATTATATAGTTATTTGGAATCAGTGAATCAAAATATTAAAGCTGAGAAACCTAATATTGTTAGATATATCAAGTTTCTCAATTTAATATTGAATATTGATTAGAGTTTGCTAAAGTTTGCTATGCTAACCATAGCAGTAAGCTGGATTCTTGGTATGTTTACAGTTACATACTGCGACATTCTTTTTTTCAGTCACTTCAAAAACTAGCGGTGTGAATTCAGTACCTTTATGAGAACCATCGCAAAAAGATTTGTTATTTGATTTACCACAGCTACACCAATAATAAGTACCGGGTTCTAATTCCATTACGGCTGGTTGCTTCTCAGTAATTAGAGATTTATTCATAGTGTTCTACCTCAAAATTGACATCACTTTTAAAGTCAATATGCTGTTTTTTTTAAGCATTTAACTTCTGGAAGCCCTTAATTATTAACACTTGCATCTTTCAGAGGGTTAATATCTGTTTAACTTTAAACTATTTAAAGTATGATGAAAAGTACACTCTTAAAAGTCAGATACGCACCTTAAAGTAACCATGAAATCTAAAGTAGAAAACTCCAAAAAGATGGTTAGCTGTGAAGTCGAAATTACACTTCAAATTATCGGAGGACGCTGGAAAGTATTAATTATCAGAGAATTACTTTTAGGTGTAAGACGCTTTGGAGAGTTACAGCGTGCTTTACCTGGAGTTACCCAAAAAATGCTTACTCAGCAGTTAAGAGAAATGGAAGAAGATGGAATAGTACATCGAGAAGTTTATCCAGAAATACCTCCAAAAGTAGAATATTCCCTTACATCTTTAGGAAAAAGTTTACAGCCAATTCTCCATGCAATGCATGAATGGGGAGCGAAGCAGTTATCAGTGAATAGTTAACAGTTAACAGTTAACTGTTATCAAACTGAATAATTTTTTGTAGTGCATTTTGAGTAAATAAGTTTATTACTCCTTTTAAAAAACTTATTTTTTATGAGGTTAACAGTTAACTTAGCTGCTGTTTTCTAAAATCCAAAATCCAAAGTCTAAAATCCAAAATCATTTGGTTTTCATAATAACGACTCCATAAGCATCAGAAGAAAGATAAGTTCTTGCAGCTTCTATCAAAGTATCTGTATCTTGACTTTGAATATGATAGGGAAAATCAAAAGCTGGTTCCAAATCACCAACTAAAGTTTGATAATAGCCATATAAGTTAGCTCTATCGCTTGGTCTTTCGTTAGCAAAAACAAACCTATTGGCTACACGTTTGCGAACTCTGGTTATTTCTGATTCTTCAATTTCTGTTTGAATTTTACGAATATGTTGGACTATTGCTTCTTCAACAGCAGCTAAATTTTCTACTTCACAATGAGCTGCAATCAAAAAAGTTCCCTGTAGATGATTAGTCATATTGCTTACAGATATATAGCTAACTAACTCGCGTTCTTCTCGTAAATCTCGCCACAATCTAGATGTGCGTCCGTGTCCTAAAATTGCTGAAATTACGTCTAGTGCGTAAGTTTGATTTAATTGCATTAAACCAGGAACCCGCCACAACATAATTAATCTTGCTTGTTGAAGACTTTCATCTACACATTCTTTACGAACAATTTCTGTAAACGCTGGTTCTTGTTCTAAGGAAGTTATGTCTTGGGTTTCTATTTTACCCAACTTCCGCTTTTCAATATCAGCAAACTCTTGAGCGATGATTTCAATTAATTCTTCTTCAGGTAAATTTCCAACAGCAACAGCAGTAATTGATTTTGGTTGATAATTCTGAGCATGAAAAGAGCGCATTTGCTCGACCTGAAGTTGAGAAATTACTGCTTCTGGACCGAGTACCGAACGACGATATGGTAACTTTTCAAAAGCAGTTTCCATTGCATTTGTAAAAGTGCGACGTTGGGGATTATCTTCACTACGTCTTATTTCTTCAAGCACTACCAAACGTTCCCGTTCAAAAGCATCTCCAGGAATAGAAGGATTCATAACCATGTCAATTTGCAAAGGTGCAAGTGTGGCAAAATCCTTGGGAGCAGCGGTTACATAGTAATGGGTATAATCTTGGCTAGTCGCTGCATTTGTAACAGCACCACGCTCTTCAATTCTACGTTCAAATTCCCCGCTAGCCAGTCGTTTAGTCCCTTTAAAAATCATATGCTCCAAAAAGTGAGCCATCCCGTTTATAGCGTCACTTTCAGCAGTTGAACCCACCTTAACCCATAAATTGAGATTAACTGCTTCCACTGGCATTTGCTCTGCTACTATCGTCAAACCATTGGGTAAGTGTTGCAGCTTGGGTGCATTTAAACGAGGAAACTTTTGCAGAGTTGAGGACATTTGCACTTATGAATCAGAGGGTCTTCTTCACTATCATAACTATGAGTTAATCAAATATGGAACATACGAATTTTTTCTGGTGATTTTCATCCAGCAGGCGCAATAAATTTTTAGATTAAGTATGCTGCGATACCAAGATAAAAACATAGGCTACAGATATATTTACCTACGGCTACTCAAATAGTTATTCTACTTAATTATTTTTAAACAATTTGCACAAATATTTTAATGCAAATCATTTGTATTCTATCTATAATATTTGTATCAAAAAATCCGATAAAAATTATTTTATCAATTCTTTAGTCTCTGGAATTTGGTTTGTATTAAGGGTAGCTATCACCATTAATTAATCATGGAACCAAATGATAATGAAATTTTTTAATATTGTTTCTCTAGTTGCAGCTTTATTAATAGTAAATTCAGCTAATGCTAAATTTATAGCGTCAAATCCTGTTAATAAAAAAATACCTAATCCTCCAAGATTTCAGATAATCAAAAATAGAAAAGTTTTAAGAATTTATGATGGAAAAATAATTAAAAATATTCGAGCTAGTAGTTTAAGAGTAAGAGTATTAGATTCGCAAAATTGTAACGGTAAACCAGTTAAACGCCAAACTTTATCTGGTAAAAAATTATTTCCCAAAGCAATTAAATTGGATAAGCGAACAGGTAATTTAGCCGTTGGAGTTTTATTACAAGACTGTGCGAAGCAAAATATAAGTGCTGTATTTATCCTTCAACCCAAACCCAGTTGGAATAATTATATAGTTCATCGGGTTGCAGTTCCCGGAAAGAGGCAAATTAATGATAGGTTCTCTACATACCCTCTGAGGAAAATTAAAGTAATCGGCTTTATCGATGGTAATTTATTGATTAAACATACAAGCTTCAAAAATTCAGAAGCATTGCTAGTTTATAAAAAATCGGAGAAGCCAACAGGGAAATATGCTGGTTGTGTTGTAACCCAACTAGGAAAAAGCAATAGTATTTGTCCGTCTTTTGATTAAGTTTTCTATTCTAAGTGATAATATAAATAATCTAATTTTCTTTATCGTCGTTAATTAATGGTAAAGACATTTTCAAAGTCTCTAACTTTAGAAGAGTTTCTCAAGCTTCCAGAAACTAAACCTGCCAGCGAATATATTAACGGTGAAGTTGT
This sequence comes from uncultured Calothrix sp., assembly GCA_937884685.1. Lineage (GTDB taxonomy): Bacteria > Cyanobacteriota > Cyanobacteriia > Cyanobacteriales > Nostocaceae > Rivularia. The sequence goes on along the minus strand of CAKZYM010000277.1, from coordinate 3,666 downwards.
TCAAAAACCTATGCCGAAAGCTCGTCACTCAAGACTTCAAGCGAAATTTACTACTAAAATCAATCATATTACTGAAGAAAAACAAATTGCTTATGCATTTCCTGAGTTGCGATGTACTTTTGGAGGACGTTCGATTGTTCCTGATGTTGCAATTCTCCGTTGGAATAAAATTGAATTTAATCAAGAAGGAGAACCTGTAGATAATGTGGTTGTTGCTCCAGATTGGACTATAGAAATTCTATCTCCAGAACAAAGTTCTAACAAAGTTACGGGAAATATTCTTCACTGTTTGAGCCACGGTTGTCAGCTTGGATGGTTAGTTGACCCGGACGATAACTCTATTTTAGTTTTTCGACCCAATCAACAACCGGAATTATTTACAGGTAGCGATAAATTAACTGTGTTAGATGGTATTGATATTCAGTTAACAGCAGAAGAAGTTTTTGCTTGGCTGAAGATGAGATAAGATAGCCCGACCCCACAACACCCCAAAAGTTATAAAATAATAAATACATATATTAAGAAAAATAAACTAAATATCAATGTCAAATGGGAAGGGGAAATCCCGCATAGTTGATGTTGGTGCTGGAATTGGTGGGCTGCACGCTGGTGCTTTACTCGCAAATAAAGGTTATGAGGTATTAATTTTAGACCAAGCGCTTGTACCTGGAGGTTGTGCTTCTACTTTCAAACGCAAGGGTTTTACTTTTGATGTTGGTGCTACTCAAGTTGCAGGTTTGGAACCGGGAGGAATTCATCATCGGATTTTTTCGGAGTTAGAAATAGAATTACCCGAAGCTACACCTTGCGACCCTGCTTGTGCTGTATACTTACCTGGAGAAACTAATCCTATCAGTGTTTGGCGAGACCCGGAAAAATGGCAGGAAGAACGTTTGCGACAGTTTCCGGGTAGCGAACCTTTTTGGAATTTACTATCAACTTTATTCAAAGCAAGCTGGAGATTTCAAGCACGCGACCCCGTATTACCACCTCGTAACTGGTGGGATTTATTACAGTTAACTACAGCCGTGCGTCCGGATACTTTAGTAACTGTTCCCTATACTTTATCTACTGTCGGCGATGCTTTACGTTTCACCGGACAAGGTAAAAATCAGCGGTTGCGAACTTTTTTAGATTTGCAATTAAAGCTTTATTCCCAGGTGAATGCAGAGGAAACGGCGTTACTTTATGCTGCAACTGCATTAAGCGTATCTCAGGAACCGCAAGGATTATATCATCTTGAAGGAAGCATGCAGGTATTAAGCGACCGTTTAGTAGAATCCTTAGAAAGGGATGGCGGAAAGTTATTGATGCGTCATACGGTAGAACATATTAAGGTCGAAAATAATCAAGTTGACGCAGTGGTTATTCGCAATCAGAAGACAGGAGAATCTTGGACTGAACCTGTAGACCACGTAGTTGCTAATGTCACAGTTCAAAATTTAGTGCAGTTGTTGGGAGAAAAAGCTCCTAAAGGCTATAAAAAGCGAGTAGAAAAACTACCTCCTTCATCCGGTGCATTTGTGATTTATTTAGGAGTTGATGAAAGTGCAATTCCCCCAGAATGTCCGCCACATCTACAGTTTCTGTATGATGCGAATGGCCCGATAGGCGAAAATAATTCTCTATTTGTTTCCGTAAGTCGTCCTTTGGATGGTCGTGCTCCTCAAGGAAAAGCAACGATTATCGCTTCTTCTTTTGTAGATGCAGACAAATGGTGGGATATAGAAAAGTATGATGATTTAAAACAGCAATTTACCCAAGAAGCTTTAACAAAATTGAGTAAATTTTTCTATTTAAAACCAGAAACTATCATTCATGTAGAAGCAGCAACACCGCGTACTTTTTACACTTTTACAGGTAGAGATAAAGGTATTGTTGGAGGAATTGGTCAAAGAGTGCCAACCTTTGGTCCTTTTGGTTTCGCCAATCGGACTCCAATAAACAATCTGTGGTTAGTAGGTGATTCAACTCATCCCGGTGAAGGTACAGCAGGAGTCAGTTATTCCGCTTTGACAGTGGTAAGACAGATTGCAGTTAACAGTTAACAGTTAACAGTTATCAGTTAACAGTTAACAGTGGGCAGATTGTAGGTTGGGTAGAGCAAAGCGAAACCCAACATCTGTATCTATATTTTCTGGTTGAAAAGTGGCTAAAACAGTTACTTTCATACCAATGAAAACACAACTTACTATCAAACAACATTTTCATACTTATTAAGCAAACCCTAACTAGTGCGGAGTATGGTTTAAGACCACTGTTGCAACGTATGTTAGGCAGTTTACAATTAGTAGAAGATTTAGACCTGCTACTAATTGTAATCTGCCGCCGTTTTCAAATATAATTTTTACTCAGTTTCCGTCTGTGTTTCATCAGATTGAGAATTGTATCTGGGGGGCATATTATGAGTCTTCTTATCTGGCTTTATTTCAGGAAGCTTAATAGAAAATTTTTCAAAAATAGCTCCTCGCTTAGTTAAATCATTTTGTATTTTTTTCGGTAGTCCAAAATTATTTCCAAATCTAGCTTTATTTACATTTGCATCCTCAAAGTTAGTAGTTTCATCAACAGTAGCTCTTCGTAAGTCTGCACCAGATAAATTACTTCCTTTAAAAACTACATTTCTTAGGTCTGCACTTTCAAGAAAAGCACCATTTAAATTGGATTTTTCAAAATTTACATATTGAAGTTTAGCACGCTTCAAATCAACAGAGTCTAAGTAGGCAAAACTCAAGTCTTCTTCTTTTAGATGCTTTTTACTATTTTTATTTCTACTGCTGGAATTAATAATTTGATGCAATATTTTCATTTTTTTTTATTTTTTTGTTTTTTATACGATTTTGGTACAAATAAAAATCGCGAATTTAAAGTCAGTACTGCTTAAATCTGCACCACTTATATCGGCAAGTGTTAGGTTTACGTTAGTCAACTTAGCTGATGTCAAAACAGCCTTTTTAAGATTTGCTCTTGTAAAATCAGCATCACTTAAATCCGCATCACTTAAATCCGCATTACTAAAGTCAGTACCTCTAAGATTTGTACCACTTAAATTGGTACCTATAAGGTCGGCGTTACTAAGGTCAGCATTACTAAGGTCAGCACCTCCAAAGTCTGTGCCACTTAAATCGGCATCACTTAAATCAATACCACTTAAATTCTGACCTTTTGCTCCCTGTCTTCTTATCTCACGTACCAAATTCCATTTTTCAGCGTTACTTCCGTTACTTAAAAAACTTTCGCCCAAAATTTGAATATCTTCAACAAGTAAACCATCTATTTCTTTTAATGTTTTCGATTTAATTTGTTCTCGAAGATTTTGAATATCTTCTTGAGAACCTTCTATTGACAATTTAATGCTGCCTGATTTGATATCAATAATACTTATAGTGTTTCCCGAATATTCTTGCAAAATAGACTGAATCAATCCCAAATTATTTATTGAATCGCCTTGTAAGGTAATTTCAGCTATAATTCTGTTTTCTTTATCAATTACATCTACTTTTGTGCGGACTGCGGCGGAAGCTATCATTTTATTCCCTCCCTCCTCAATACCAGATATAAATTTTTCGTCATTTGAAGTACTTATCAAACTTGATTGTTCTTGTTCTGATTCTATACCCGCGATTTCTTTCCAATCTAATTCTAATTCTTCGCATATTCTTTTAA
>CAKZYM010000276.1 GCA_937884685.1 uncultured Calothrix sp. | reverse complement strand
TATAGTGGTTCCAAAAAAGAAACATACGACAGTTTAAGTCATTTTGGAGGGGGTTTGGGGGACGCAACCGTCCCTCAATCGGGGGTTTGGGGGAGAATCCCCCATTCTTGGTTTTTTAATACGGAAATTAATTGGAATGACTATACACTGTAACGCCTCAAATTATAAATTTGTACTCTGATTTAGTAACTGCCAAAAGATAATTTTTTTCACCATTCTACAAGCATGACGGACAATTTAATCTTGGCAATAAAAGGCTTTTGTATTTTTGATAAATAATCTACTTGATTTATAAAAATAAAAGCTATAAGGTATGTTCACATTGTGACGGTGTAATCTAATAGACACTCTGAAAAACAAGTAAATAATCATACTTAATATCTCATAAGGTAATTATCTAGAAAGTGTTGGATTTTTATAAATACATCGACTTGAAACTTAGTGACAAGTATAGTTCTAAGTTTTATCCACTGCTTTGTTCGGCCTCTTCAATTTTTTGGATGATGGCATTTAGCAGTTCGGCAATTGCACAAATAGACTATTCAAAACCATTAACAAATCAATTTAGTCGGAGTTTAGAAAATAACTCCATCGTCGAGCAGATAAAAGCGTGTAAAATCTCTCGGGAAAAACCGCTTTCAATAAGAATAAGCGAATTCAAATATCGGATTCGTAATTGTCCGGTGGACAGTGACGAAGTTAGAGATTTACAGGAGCCTAAATTTGAATTATCGAAGCCAAATAAGGTCTCTCAAAGCTGTAAGGTTGATAGTAACTGCACCGAAGAAAAATTAATTAGCCAAGTTTCAAGACCAACTTTTAATCAACTGCTTAACCTACAAAAATCTCCCGAGCAGTCACTAGATAGTTCAACTGTGAGGGAAACTCAAGAGACTATTATTCCACCAACTATTAAACCGTCGGTTTTCCAACCAGTTGAAGCAAAGCAAGAGGAACAAAAAACTAGTACTTTTAAACGCAAACCTTTAACGGAGCCATCTTTGAAGCTTCAAGGAGTTTATATAAATCAAGATGGGGATAGTTCTGCACGAGCTAGAGTAACAGGAATATATCCGTTAACTCCTCAATCTTTGATTGGTGGGACTTTAGATTTAACTAGTGAAGAAAACAGCTTTGATGACTCCCGTAGTGAAGGTTTAGATATCAACGAACTGTATTATGCAACTTCTCTGAAAAACTTACCTAACTTACGCTTTGTTGTTGGTCAAATGGATTTAACTTCTTATTTTGACCGAAATAGCTTTGCTAAAGACGGAGCAAGTCATTTTTTTAATCCAGTTTTTCAGACAAACTCAGCATTATCGTCTACGGGTATTGGTTCCCGTCCTGGTGTATTAGTGAACTGGAGCGCTACAGATAATATCATTGCTAAAGCTGCGGTTTTTTCTTCTTCAAGACAGTTGAGTGACTTGAGTTTAGATGGATTTGCAGGTGAAATTGGGGTACGTTACGGTAATGCAATTATTCGCGGGACTTATTCCACAGCTAAGGATGCAGGAAATCGCGATTCATTTGCAGAAAGCTTTGGAATTCCAAGAGGAAATAATCAGTTCGGACCTTTGGAAGATGATAGGGAAGAAGCGTATGGTTTGAATGCTGAAGTATTTATTCCGAGGTATAAGCTAGGTTTATTTGGACGTTACGGTCGTTACGAGAACCGGGATTTAGGAGAAGGTGCAAATACTTATTCTTTAGGATTAAGCTTCTTGGATTTGTTCGCACCTGATGACCGACTTGGTTTAGCCTACGGAAGCGCTCTGTCTAACAATAGTCTCCGTCAAGGGAAGCGACCAGACGTTGTAGAGCTTTTTTATGATGTCAAATTACTTCCTAATCTCCGTGTTGGCTTTTCTGCACAAGGAAGAGACAGTTTTAGCGAGTCGGTTTTAGGTATAAGAGTAAAATCTGATTTTGATATTACTCCAAGGAGAAGAACTCGATGAGTAAGCAATTCATTATTAAAAATAACCAGAAAAATCACAAGAAAAAAAATCAATTATTTCAAAAATTTTTGATTGCTCCTTTTTACTTGTTAGTCTCAACTTCTTTGATAACGGTACCCATTTTTAATAATCCTACACCCGTTCAAGCACAGAAAAATTCTTCTTTGGTGCAACGAGGTAATAGACTTTTAAAAAGAGGATGGGTAAACGATGCAATTAAAGTTTTTCAGCAAGCAATCAAACGCAATCCAAAATCTATAAAAGCAAATTTCGGTTTAGCAACTGCTTATAATCGGGCTGGAAATATTGATAAAGCTTGGAATTTCTATCAACGTGTATTAGAAATTGACCCAAATTATCAACCCGCTCTTAAACCTGTTGGTTTGTTAGGAACATATCGCGCAGAATGGCAATTAAAAGGTATAGAAGCGCTGAGTCGTTTATTAAATCTTAGTCCATCAGATTTAGAAGCTAGAAGCCTGCGCGCTCTACTTTACTACTACCAAGGAAGAGTTAGCGATTCAGTTGCAGATTACCAAGTTTTACTGAGCGAAAATCCTCAACCCGAAATTACATTAGCAGCAGCAGAAACTTTTACTTACGCTAGCAAATATCAACAAGCATTAGAACTATTTAATCGCTACCTTTCAACGGGAAAAAGTATTACTAAATATCCAGCGGTTGCTTACGCTAGAACTTTACGAAATACAGGTAATCCCACAGAAGCAGTTAAAGTATTGAAAGCCCAATTAACTGATTCAAATAGTCTTGATTCCCTGGGTATAGCAACTCGGAGCGAACTATCTCAAGCTTATGTTGCTAATGGTCAGCCTACTGAAGCTTTAGCTGTATTGAAACCTTTACGGGGTGAAGCAAATGCTGGTTTATCTTTAGCTCGTGCATTAAATGAAATTCGCAAGCTTACAAATGACTCTGCTTTAGTAGAAGAAGTGGCTAATTTTTACCAGCAAGCACTTACAAATAATTCACCACCTTCAACTTCCTTACTCTTGGAAGTTGCTAACGTACTTTCTAGCTTGCCACAGAAGGAACAAACAGCCTTAAAACTTTACCAGCAAGCTGCTTTAAAATTACCGAACGACAAATCTTTGGTTCTGTATCAATTAGCTTTACAAAATAAGTTAGATTTAATTAGCCAAAAAGATTTGAGAAAAAGGTTAACTAACCTATTAGAAAACCTGCCGCAGGATGCAATAGAATTACAAAAATTTGCTAATGCATTAGTACAAATTAATACTCGCAACCCAGAATTTATTTCCAGTTACCAAAGGGTTTTGCAAAAAGGTGTAAACGCTCCTTTTCTAAATTTCCGTATTGCTCAAATGCATTTGCAGCAACAAAATACAATCAGCGCTAGAAAAGCTTTAGCAGCTTATCAAGCTACTTCTGAAGGTGCAAATAATTTAGCTAGTCAGTTATTAGCAGCAGAAATAAAGTTACAAGAAGGAGATTTAGAAGCGAGTGCTAAAAGCTATCAAAGCGTATTGAATCAAAATCCCCAAGACAAAGAGATTTTTAATGGTGCATTAAGAGCAATAGCAGGGATACGTTCGCAGCAAAAGCGTTTTGATGAAGCTTTAATGGCTTACAATCAACTGCGAACTCGTCAACCGCAAAACTTAGTCTATGAGCTAGGACTAATTAGTGTTGCCTATCAAGCCAAACGAATAGACCAACAACAAGCTACTACAGTAGTTAATAACTGGTTAGCTACTCAAAAAGCAACCTCAACTCCCCCGGAGTTATATAGTTTGATAGGTCAACTTCCTTCCAATCCAAAATGGGAGTCTTTGTATGAATATCTGTTGCAATTTGAGCCTAATAATTTACAAATTCAAAAGCGTTTGTTGCAAGTTATCGCTCAACGGGATAATCCGCGAGCTAGAGCATTAATCAAGCAGTTTGCTGCAAATAAAAATAACCAGCAAAAGTCTAATCGAGTCCAGGGACAGTTATTGAAAGCGATTGGGGAATTAGATTTAGCAGGAATTGCCTATGAAAATATTTTGGCTAATCAACCTGATGACATCGATGCTTTAACTGCTTTAGGGGGAATACGTTTTGAACAGCGTCAATATCAAACCGCTCAAAACATTTATTCTCAGATATTGACACAAAAGCCCCAAAATCCAGAAGCAATGATGGCGATCGCCGATTTATATGGGATTTTAGATAAGCCAATAGCTGCATTGTTACAGATGGAGCAATTACAAGTTCAAAAAAATCGAGAGGGTGTAAACGATAAAGAATTATCCCGCAGGATACAACAAGTTAAAGAAGATTTTCTTCTCAGACGTGGTTTTCAACCCTATTGGGAAGACCCAAATCGAAGGATTGGGAATTAAATACTCTTGCACCCTGGATATGAGTGGTTCTTTTCATTAATTTTGATGGTTTTTATATTCAGTAGTGCGAGCAAGATAGATGCTCGTACTACCCGTCAAAACTAATGGGACAGACCACTAAAGCGCGTATCTTCCAAGAACATAAAAAATCAGCCTACATTTTCTGTTCCCTTTAATATGCGATATCTATCACTATTAGCCACCATTATTATTCCCCTTGGACTATATGCTTTTATTTTTAATTCCTCAGTTTTTAGTTCTAGCTTCTTAAGTGAACATCTTAATGACGATAAAACCGCATTTATTGCGACTTTACCGGAAGATACATCGAACCGAGAATTATTAATACAAAGTTGGAAAAGCTACCGAAAGACATTTATCCAGAACGATGGTCGAGTCATTGATTATCAAGCAAAACATCGCTCTACAAGCGAAGGTCAAGCTTATGCTATGTTGCGAGCGGTTCTAATTGATGACCCCTCAACTTTTGCTAAAACTTTAAACTGGGGAGAAAACAATCTCAAACGACAGAATAATGGTAAAAAGACCGATAATTTGTGGGCTTGGAAATGGGGAAAAAGAGCAGATGGTAGTTGGGGTACTATCGATAATAATTTTGCTAGCGATGGAGATATTGATGCGATTACAGCCTTAATTTTTGCCTATAGACGCTGGAATCAACCTAAATATCTAGAATTAGCTAAAACTAAATTACGGGATTTATGGAAATTTTCTACTTTTACAGACAGTCAAGGTAAAAGTTATTTACTTCCCGGACCAAAAGATGCATTTATTCCCAATTCATCAACAATTTATCTTAACCCTTCTTACTTCGCTCCCTATGCTTTTCGGATTTTTTCCCAAGTTTATCCGGAGCGTGATTGGTTGAGCTTGGTAGATACTAGTTATAAGGTGCTAGAAAAATCCAATGAGATTTCCGCTGTAGGTTTACCAAGTGACTGGGTAGCTTTGAACATCAAAAGCGGAGATATTCAAGCCTTACCCCCATCAAGTAAAATTCAAACTCTATATAGTTTTGATGCTTATCGAGTTTGGTGGCGAATAGCGCTCGACGCAGCCTGGTTTAATTCATCCCCAGCGAAAAAATATTTACGTAAATCTACTCAATATCTGCAACAGATATGGCGCGATAAATCATACTTGCCAGCACGTATTGATTTACAAGGCAAGCCATTAGTTGATTACGAAGCGACATCACAATACGCAATGTTTTATGTAGCTATGCGGTTGATACAACCAAAAATAGCTCAAGAAGTTTTAGCAAGTAAAATATTATCCCAGTATAAAAACGGTATTTGGGGCGACCGCTCAGCCTACTATACTCAAAACCTTGCTTGGTTAAGTTTACTGCATCCTTCAGATATACCTAGGAAACTGATTCAAAAAAGGTAGCAATTCAAATCCAAGTTTTAAAAATCAACCTACACACACAAACCAGTCAACTTTTAACTACTCAACCCGTAATTATAAATTAGAAAATTCAACCATGAAGCGACTAAAAAATCTGTCTCAAGCTAGTACCAAAGTCTTTATTTTTTCTTATTGCTTGTTAATGTCTCCTTCTTCCTTGTTAACTGCTCAAGCACTTCAAGGTCAGACACAAGAATCAGAAATCCTGCTTTCTCAAACAAATACTAACAATTCCGAAGAAGAAACAACATCAACCGAAGATAGAACATCAAATTCCAATGATGCTACTTCCGGAAGAGGAACTTATAATTTGGAATTTAAGCGTCTTCCCAACGTCAGTAAAAGGATGCGTTTGAGGGGTATTTATGCAGAAGAAAGTGTAGGTTTTACCCGTCCCCGAAATTGGGATGTCACCAACCTCAAAGCTTTAATTCGCTTTCAAAATTCCATAGCCCTAGACCCCAGACATTCCAACTTGACTGTTTTGGTTAACGACAAAGCTGTCGGTAGCATAGTTTTAGAGCGTCAAGGGTCTAAAACTGGTGAAATCCTGGTTAATATTCCACCAAGATTACTGCAAAACTATAACGAACTCAAACTAGTAGCTCGACAAAGAACTGACGAATATTGTGTAGACCCTTACGACCCAAACCTATGGACGGAAATTCAACTAGATTCCAAATTACTTTTTAACTATAAACTTAAACCAGCTTCCCAAAACTTCACTAGTTATCCCTATCCGATTGTTGATGAATTGAATTTGCAATCGAATCAGATTAACTACCTGCAACCAAAGCAGATAGCTCCAACATGGTTGACTTCTGCATCTCGATTACAAGCTTCATTAGGGAGAAAATCCAATTTCCGTTCCCTGGATGAAAAACTAGTATCGAATATTGAAAGTGTTAAATCTGGGGAAAAATTAGTTGTTATTGGTACTCCTAGCGAACAACCAGCTTTAGCAGAGTTGGATTTACCGCTCTCTGTAGAAGGAAACAAAGTTCTCGATATAAATGACAATCCCTTACCGGAAGATAAGGGAGTTCTAATGTTGAGCAGTACCAAAAATGGTTCTCCTGTTTTAGTTGTCACTGGTAATGGACAAAAAGCAGTCGAGAAAGCCATTCAGTTTTTAGTCAAATCAAAAACGAATAAAATAGGTACCGGTCCAGTAGTTTTAGTTGATAAAGTCCCAGAATTAACTACCCCACAAGAACGTGAATGGCCGCGTTATCTACCTAAAGAAAACTCTTTTAAACTCAGCGATATCGAAACTGAAAACCAAGAGAAATTTAAAGATGTCACGGTACGAGGATATGGAGCTAGACCAGTAGCAATCGATTTTAAAGCTTTACCGAACGACCGCTTTTTACGGGGTAGTTCGATGAATTTAGTTTATAGCTACGGACCCCAACTAAATCCCAGAACCTCCACCGTTGAAGTATTACTTGATGGTAACTTTATCGGTGGTGAACGCTTGTCTTCTGAATCGGGAGAAAGTCGCAAAACTCTGAAAGTCGATTTACCACAAAAATTAATCACACCCAGTTCTAAAATTGAAGTCTTCTTCCGTATGAGTCCGAGAGAAGATATCAACAGAAGAGAGTGTCATTTTACCCCCACCGACCAACTTGTAGGTAAAGTACATAAAGAAACCAACTTCAACCTCAAGCGTGAATCTTCCGCTACATTACCAGACCTAGGATTGTTGCAATACGGTTTTCCCTTTGCTTCTCCCCAGGATTTATCCAAAACAAAAATTGTTGTACCAGAGAATCCTTCCGTAACAAATGTATTGACTTTATTGGAGTTTAGCGAACGTTTGGGTCGTCTTTCCGAAGCTTCTTCAGTAGAACTCGATGTTCATACACCAAAAACTTTATCTAACCAGCAGCAAATCAAAAATAACAATCACATAGTAGCTATTGGTACCCAAAAGAATTTCCCCCTACCGGAAATACTTGAAAAAAGTCAGGGATTGAATTTACAAACATCATTTCAGCGCTTATTTGGTAGCAAAGAGGAAAAAGAACAAGCCAAAATTCAAGCACCTATAGATGGTCAAGGGATGATAAAAGAGATTATTTCCCCTTGGAACGACAAGCGTGTAGTTTTGGCTTTAACTGCTCAAACAGAATTTGGTTTGGACAGAGTACGACAAGTATTAAGCCGCGACCCTTGGTTTTTCCAATTGAAGCAAGACACTGTATTAATTAGCAGCGACCAAAAGAATCCATTACCCGATGATGAGAATGCTTTTGAATTAGACTTTTTCAACAATGCTCCTAAAACCCGTCGGGTAGAGAAAAGTAACCCACTTTCTCAGATGTCTCGTTTTCTACAAGAAAATTGGTGGTTCTTACCTTTAGGAATTATCGGTATCGCACTCTTAATTTATGGAATTGTTCAGGTATATCTCAAGCGTCGAGATGAGACTAATAGCTAATAATTACCTGCAAAATTCCTCACTAGTTTAATTGCTACAGGAACCGTGGAAATATTTGAGCAAATATAACCATTTGGTAAAGACGTAGCATTGCTACGTCTTTGCATATTTGTGGAACTAATCTTGAGCTTGAAATGTAATACAGTCGCAAAACTTCAATCAAATTAACTTTAAGATGCCATATTCATCAAAAACTAAACGCAACCTACTTAATACAGGTGTATGGTTAACCGACCTTACTCCCCGATTTTTTGACCGCTTTTTAGACAAAGTAGGTCTAAAAAAATTAAGGTGGTTAGTATTATTCGCGCTGATACTTTCAGTGCCTTTAATTGTTACACCAATAGAAGTATGGCAACAAGGAGCAGTCGCGGTCTTTCTAGTCCTTCTGGGTCAATTAATTGTTAGAGCAGAGAAAAACGAATCATCCAGACAAATTAGCCATTATTACCATTTATTTATGGTGTGGCTAAGTTTGGTAACAACGATGCGTTATCTGTTTTACCGTACCACCTACACTCTTAACTTTGATAGCTGGGTTAATAGTGTTGCTTGTGTAGTTTTATTTACCGCTGAATTGTACGCAATTTTGACCCTTCTACTGTCATATTTTCAAACTTTAGAAATCAAAGAACGTCAGCCAGTTAATCTAACTCAATTTCCGCAAGCTGAATGGTTTGATATTGACATCTATATCCCCACTTACAACGAAGACATTAGGATTGTTCGTAAAACTGCACTAGCAGCCTTAGCTTGCGAATATGCTCCTGGCAAGAAAAAAGTTTACATTCTCGATGACGGTCGTCCTGAAAAGTATAAAATAACCGACCCCCGTCGAGAAAAATTCCGTGCTAGACGAGAAGAACTCAAAAAAATGTGTGTGGAACTCGGTTGCATCCACCTAACTCGCGATAACAATAATCATGCAAAAGCGGGTAATATTAACCATGCATTCGGGAAAACAGAGGGAGATTTAGTACTAATTTTAGACTGCGACCATATTCCATCCAGCAACTTTCTCATGGAAACGGTTGGCTTTTTTTACGACTCCCAAGTTTCTTTCGTTCAAACTCCCCACTGGTTTTATAACCCCGACCCCTTCGAGCGTAACTTAGTTACCAAAGGTAAAATTCCTGTCAACAACGAACTGTTTTATAAAGTAATTCA
>CAKZYM010000275.1 GCA_937884685.1 uncultured Calothrix sp. | reverse complement strand
GAATCATTGATAAAAAGTCAAAAATCAGCCAGATTATCATCTGATGAAACTACTTTTGTCGCAGAATTAAATACTAGAATAATTGGTTTTTCATGTTTGATTGATGCTCGTAACACTATAGGAGGTGTATACGTTCATCCAGATTTTATTCGTCGAGGAATAGGTACAAAATTACTTAATGAAATTGAAGAAGTTGCAATAGAAAGAAAATGCCAAATTATTTATGTAACGTCTTCTTTATCATCGGTAGATTTTTACAAAGCTAATGGTTATCAAGTAGTTCGTAGTTCTGGTTTTTTATCAGATTTGACAACTTGGATAGAATGCGTAAATTTAGAAAAGAAATTAGGTGATATTCCAGAATTGGAAGGTTGTTTTTATTGGTTTATAGATAATTTTCTACCTTTCTTGAAATTCGGATTTGAGAGAATAGTAAATAGGGAATAGTAAAAATATTTAATTAAATCAACTTTTATAGTCCTATGAATAGGATTTATAACAACATTCTCAGTAGCTGAAGAAAGAACCTCAAAAACCTTAATCAGGAGGGGAGAGGTTAATTCGTATTTAAATAAGCGCAAAAACTGATAGCAATCCTAATTTATTTTTATTGGAATAGCTTGCATTTTTAAATTCACCAAGATACTCTATTCCCAATTACCAGCTACCCATTACCAAATCATGAGCGAAAAATGGCGATTAAAACCCGGTTATTTAACTGAATGTGGCTCCGATTTAGAATCAGCTTTGATTTTTTTAGGTCAATTTTTGACTGACCGTAGTTCGGAAGACCCTTTACCTGAAAAGTCTTTATTTTCAAATGATGGAAAGTTTGAATGGGATTATGCAAAACCACTAGAAAAAGTTATTAATTCCAAAGAAGATTGGGAATTCCTGCTTCAGCATCCTTTTTTATTTCGTAATTCTATTTTTATCATTGAACCTTGGGAACATGTAGGTACAAATAATGAATATAACGAGACTGTGAGAGCATCGAAAAATGTTGCTTTTATCGCTCAAAAAATTGCCGATTGCGATTCTATTTTACTACCAGTTTGGCATACAGGAGTTTTTGATATTAATTCAATGATTTCTGTTCTTTCTTCTAGTATGGCAATAATATTAGAAGGAGGAAATGCTTCGGTTCATGATGCTTCTCAATGGACTCATCCTAATTGTTCTCGGGAAGATATGTTGAATTTGGTAGAAGAAATTATTTTATCTCGTTCCCCTCATAGTCCCCCTGCTATTATGATTTGTGTTAGTCATCAATTAGCAGCAGAAGCTCATATTCGCTTGATTAAAAAAGCTGTTGAAAATGTATTAAATACAGAATCTCTTCCCCGTGATGTGGAAGGGGAAGCAATAATTTCTTTAAAATCAATTTGTGAGAAAATTTATTCCCTAGGAGAAAATCTTAAAATTGAAAAACGAGATGGTCGAATTGTTTGTCAGGGTTGGAATGATAAAAATTTTGCAGTAGTTCTGAATGAAGATAAAGAAATTGGAGGTAGAGAATTATTACCTTACAAAACTCCCCTTGCAAAAAACTCTTCAATTCCCATTGAATTATTAGAAGCTCATAAGATAATGGCTTACGAGCATGAAGGGGTAGTTGATAAAATGATTTTGGAACATGGACGTGATGTTGATATTTCTATGTTCCACTATGAAGAAGTTAACGAAGAAGCAATTCTATTTGCAAATTGGGCTTTTGTTTCTCTTCACAACGCTATTGTTCCCCATCGAAATGTTATTGCTGGAAGCGAACTTTCTTGGTTATTGAAGTTACCTTATTCGGTTGAGATTTTAGCATCAACAGAAGCATCGGGAGAAATTTTAACGGAATGTTCCTGTACTTGTATTAACTATAAAGATTTTGAAACTAAGAAAATTCGTCGCTCCTTTACCTGTCAGTTTCATCCAGAATTATTAAGCGATTTACGAGAACTTGGTAAACGTTCCGAACCAAGTTATCAAGAATTGAAAAAAAGTGATGGAATTCGGTTGTTAGTTGAATTACTTTATGAAGGAATTCAGGATTGATAAAAAGTTAGGAGTTAGGAGTTAGGAGTTATGAATTTTACATATAGCATTAATGCATAGGTGTGTAACCCTATGAAAAAAAGTGAACGCGGTAGTAAGTCGGATTACAGTCACGCACAAAGGTTTATGTTAGCAATAATCTATCATGCTACAACAGCTTAAGCACTGTATCGCTAGCGTTCTAGTAAGTATAAGCCAATAAACTGCAAACCCTATTTATTGTTACCGCTGCGTAGACACTATTACTTACAAAAAATAGGGTTTAAGTTAATCTTTCAACAGTTCAAGACGTGTAAAGATATTTTTCTTTAATCAAAGAATTATATTTTTCTCTCGGTTAATATCTATTTTATGGAAACATAGGCAACATCTTGGAAACATCACAACACTTTGTTGACAGGGTACAAAAGATAGTGTGAGGGTAATCGAGAAACATACAGGGTAAAAATTAGAAAGATGGCAAGAGTAACTAAGCATCGAGATAAAATTCTCGAAGCATTGCGAAATTTGTTTCGTATCCATAAACAAGCACCTTCTTTAAACGAGTTATGTAAAGAGTTAGGAATGAAGTCTTCGCAAAGAGGTACATTACAAAAATGGCTCAAATCTATGCGAGGTATAGATGTAGAGTGGGATGATAATTTCCCTCGAAGTATTCATTTGCTGAGGGAAGAACCAGAGGAAGCTCAAATCAAAATTTCTCCAGAAGAAACTTTGCGTTACATAACTACAGGATTAGTGGAGTGGGAACAGAGGAAACCCGAACAACGTAACAATGTTCCTGAAGGATTGAGAATTGGTATGTCTCAGATGTATTTACAGTCATTGTTACAGGGAGATAAGTCAGCACCTCAAAATTTACCTGAATTTTTTAAATGGGCACAAAATCCTTTTGTTGAAGAAAAGTTTAATTCTGAATTTGAGAATCTTTCTCCTGAAATTACTTTAATAGATGATGGGTTGACTTCTGATTTTACTCGTCAGTGGCAGGTGGAAGGTTCAAATATTACTAAGGAAGTGCAAGAAAAGGTATTACAAGATGTTTTGAATCATTGTCGAGGAAATCAATTAGAAGCAGAATATCGAGCTTTTCGTAAGTTGATAATTACAAAACCAGTATTAAAATATTCTGAATATCGTCGTATGTTATTATCTTCAGAATTTAGAAGTTTACGGAATTATTTATCTAAAGTTTATATTGATTTAGATAAATTTGAAGAACATGAATTTTATCATTTCTGTCCTCGCTGCGGGTATATTCAAAGAAAGAGAGCAAATGGAACCTATAATTGTCGTAATAAATTCTGCGATATTCTTTGCGTTAAGCAGAATCTGCCTCCGTTACCTGCAATATCTAAAGATGAGGTTTTTGAAAACTATAAAATAGTGACTCCAGGGATACATCAATATGTTACTATTCCGGGAATTTGGGAGATTTATTTAGCTGAAGAACTATCTAAATTGGGTATTCGCGTAACTCTTTGGCCAGAAATTGATGAGTATGATTTATTAGTAGAGTTAGATAAGAATAATAGATGGGCAATTGATGTTAAAGATTGGGTGTCTATTCATCCCTATATTACAGAAGTTAATTATCGTTTTGATGCTACAAAAACTTTGGTAGTTTTTCCAGATGAAAGAGAAGATACTTTACGCATAGGGGTAGTGCGAAAGCAAATTGAAAAAGAGCTTGGTGGAGTAAAGTTAAAGTTGATGAGTGAAGTTATAGAAGATGCTAAAAAAAATTTGAATAAGTCAACAAATTAAACCAATTACTATGCGAAATACTTCTTTTTGGAGTGAAAAACTAAGAAAAGCTCTCCGCAATTCTGAAGAGTTAGAACAATATGTCGCAGATACTTTGTTCGATGAAGATTTGAAATTTAGAAAAAAAGAAATCGCAAGATTAGCTCAATTAATAGTATATATAGAGTTGGGTTTGACGTTACTCAGAGAAATTGCTCCGTCTGAGTCTGCTGATGCGGTTTCTAGTTTATTATCTGGTTATCGGTTCCCCGTTGCATCATTGCAAAGTGAGGAAA
The DNA here is from genome assembly GCA_937884685.1 of uncultured Calothrix sp. GTDB lineage: Bacteria > Cyanobacteriota > Cyanobacteriia > Cyanobacteriales > Nostocaceae > Rivularia. The sequence goes on along the minus strand of CAKZYM010000275.1, from coordinate 5,501 downwards.
ATTGGCGCAAAGTACAAATAGCACGTTTTTATCTGATTCGTCTCAAAGGAGAATTATGGGAGCAATCGCTTGAGGAATATATACGTCTTCCTGAAGGATTAAAGATTTTTCAATTGAGTAATGTTAATGATGTCGCAGAACTAAATCGTTACACTACTATTTGTCCGAATCGTCATAATGAATATTACCTAGCAGCTTTAACTAAAACACCACCACATTCATTACAGAAGATTAAATTAGCCAGCGAAGGAAGTTGGTATGCGAAGATTTCTGTAGAGGGTAATTCTCCGGAAGAAGTTCCTATTTATATTCCTGCATCTGTAAATGATATTGCTACAAATAATTTAGTGTATTTTCATCGTACTCGCCAAACTACGAATCCTAGCTGTACGGTGACTAGGACAGAATTATTACAAGCAGCTAGAGCAATGGATAGGTGTTTGGAAGAAAAAGGACAACCCCCTCAAAACTATCATCAGCGTTTGTCAGAGGTAATTTTTCGACTGTACGATTCTGAATCTAATGATTTCCAGATAGGGGAAAGAATTCCTTTAGATACACTGATTCATATCGTAGGTTTGTTAAACGTTGGTAAAACTCTTTTTCTACAAGTAACAATTTATTTTTTAGCTCAACAAGGATATCGTTGTGCTTTGGTAGTTGATAACGTCGCTTCTCAAGTACGACTAGCTTCTTTATTTTGGTTTGGTCTGGATATCCCTGCTGTCCCTATTATGGGTAATGATAGAGCAGGACATTTACAAAAAGTATACGAAGCAGTTTTACTAAATCAAGGAGAAGAAATATACAAGGGTGGAATTCATCCAGCCCATCGTTGGTTTAGTCCGGTTTGTCCTCTGCTAGGTTTAGTAAAATCAGAAACTAAATGGAAATTTGGAGATGAACCCTGTCATAAGCTATACCAGAAAGATTTTGTTGCAAGGGAAAAGGATGATAAAGATATTGAAATTGAAGAAGAAGAAAATGAAGAATTTTTTACTTGTCCTTTCTACTGTGTTTGTCCCCGTCACCAATTAGAAAAGGACACTGCTCAAGCAATGGTTTGGGTATTAACACCAGCGAGTTTAATTCACAGTCGGGTTCCCCGTCAGGTATTTGATATAAATATACGTTTTACCGAAGCTGTTTATCGTGAATGTAATTATCTGTTTACAGATGAAACAGATAGAGTACAGGTACAGCTAGATGAAGACTTTGCTCCTGATGAGGTATTGGTAGATAACTCTCCAACGGGACTGTTAAATAAATTAGGCTCGAATATTAATCAAATATATCGCTCTAACCGTACTAGTATGACGGCTGATTTATTTGAAAGTTGGACTAACGCTCAATATGATGTTCAGAAAGCAATTAATAAGATTTGTCCGATACTTTATCAACAAGAAAAGCTGGTTAATTGGTTAGGAGATAGTACTTTTAGGGGACGCTCTTTATTCAATCGTTTGATAGGAGAATTAATTAATCCTAATACACAAAATTCAAATAACCAGTCAAAACTTACTCGTACTCAGAGAAATAGACAAAGACAGCAAACCATTCTCCAAGGTTTATTTTCACCCCAACAAAAACAACGTCAAAAAGAATTAACAAAGAGTTTAGAAAGTTTTTTACAAGCACCATTAGATACATCTCAAGGAGATAAACTAACAAATATTGCGTTGAATTTGCTCGGTACAGATAATGAAAAATTTGTGTTTGAAGAGATAGAAAAGTGGTGGAAAGATTGGTTAAAAGCTCAAAAAATACCTAAACCTGATGATGAAACTTTCGAGCAACTCAAACGAAAAACTTATTTCGCAATTTTAATAACTGTTTTAGAAAATCTCTTAATTTTTGTAGTTGACCGAATGAATCTTGTGAGTCGTTTAATTGACTTACACGAATTACGTCAATGGTTAGTAAATCGTCCTCCTTATGACTATATCCCTATAGTTCCAAATTCACCGGTTGGCAATATTTTAGGTTTTAAATATACTCGCGACCGTCTGAAAAATCGAGGAGGTAAATTAGAATATTTCCGTTATGTTGGAGTTGGTCGTTACTTGTTACTTAATTTTCCGAAGTTGTTTGCTGTAGATGGTCTAGAAGGTCCTCATACAATACTTATTTCTGGTACTAGTTATGCTCCAGGCTCGCCAGCATATCATATTAAACAAGAACCTACAATTTTATTAGAACCTGCTAATAATAATCATAAAGCAGGAGATGCGGGAATTGCTGAAAGTGAATTTTATTTTACTCCCCGACAAAGAAAAAATGGTAAGTATATTGCTATCTCGGGTTTGCTTCCAGATGCAAGAAAAAAAGCAGATGAGGAGATAATTAAAATCATATCCTATGCACCGGGAAAAACGAAAAATTTTCTCGATTCGATATTTGCACAACTGGAAGAAAAACAAATAGAAGATGAACAAAAATGGCGCGACCGTTCTCGGATTTTAGTTATTAATGGTAGCTACAATGAAACAGAATTAATTAATGCTAGTTTAATTCAGTATTATAAAGGTATAAATAGAGAAGCAATTCAACCTTTAATTCGCGATAATAACCCTAGCGACTATGGTATTCCAAGAGGAAAAATTGAAGGTATTAAGGATACTAAAATAAAAATATTATCAGTCCCGATGATGGCATTTGAGAGAGGTTATAACGTTCTTAACAAGGATAACATAGCTGCTTTTGGTGCAGGTATATTTATTAATCGATCCATGCCAGTACCGGACGATTGGCAAACAACTGTACGACAATTAAATGCTTGGACTTTAGATAATGTTGAAAACCCAGAATTTTATCAAATTACAGTAGAAAACAATTTAAGTTTATCAGAAGCAGGCAAAATATTCTATGGATTAGCTGTTGATAAAATGATTGACTTAAATTGTAGAGCAATGTCCTACAAACAATTAACTCAACAAGAGCGTTCCATTCTTTGTTGGAATCAATTAATTAGTATGTGGCAAGTTATCGGACGTTTGGTAAGGGGTGGAGTACCTTGTTTAATTTACTTTCTTGATATTCGTTTTGCTGACAACTTCACTGAAGATAAAAAAGACAATGAAACAACTTCATTACTAGTAGGAATAATTAAAGAGTTAGAAAATTTGATGGAAAGCGATATTCCCTATCAAAGAACTTTAGCTCGTTCGCTTTATGGTGCTTTTCTAGAAGCTCTTAAAAATACACATAACTTAGACTACGAGATTTTGAACAATGGCTGATAAAATCATTTTACCTGGTGCTTGGGAATTAATTGAGGACGAAACATATAAATTATTTGTGCTTAAAGTCCCTGCTGCTTGGCTACGAGCAGCGAAACATTTAGCAAGTGAAAGAGTTAGACGAATCAGGGGTTATGCTTCCGTACCAGTTAGCTCTTTAGATCCAATTATATCTGCTAGTTTTCCTCAAATTATTAAGACAGTACGTAAAGGTTGGCAACAACCAGGAATACCTTGGCTATTTGCTACGGAAAAAGTAGACTTAACTTGTTTACCAGAATTAATTAGAGATTGGTTGAGGCAAGAATTTAGTTGGTTATTAGGAGAGGAAAATGTAAATGCTATATTAAATAATTTAAATAATAGTGATTGGATTTGGGAAGAAAAAGGAATAAAGCTATCACTTTTAGAACAACCAAAAGAGAATCATAGCGAATTTCGTTTTCAAACTATTCCAGACTACATTGCTAAAAGGTTTTTAGAAAATAATACGGTTAAATTTCAAGGAGAAAATACAGAACATCAGCTTGAATTTTATCCAGTTATTAGACTTAATCAAGGTACAGAATTAATGTCATGGCCACCATACAGAATTTCCGGTAGCAAAAAAACAGAATTCGCCTATGTTTCTTTTGTAATTTACTTTAGTTTACAAACAGTTCCAAGACGCAAGCAACCTCTAATATATCATTATCTTTCCCTTAGAACTTGGATTAGCGAACCCTTAGAAAAAGGACTTCCTTATAAAGGTGCAACTGGGTTTGTAGGTGATAATCGTCGCTGGTTAGATGGTAGCCGTCAACCTTATTCTTTTATACATTTGAGAATGAAAGAAGCAAGTAGAAGAGTTTATTGGCATAGAGCTATTAGTCAACTGTTAATATTAAATGATTCTCCACTTCCCGATGCTGAAGATGTTGCTAGTCAACCTCAATATAACTGGTCAAATTCTAACGAGCAACCACAAGGAATTCAAATTGCTATTGCCTATGATTCAAGACATACTATCGATAAACCTTCTCTTCCTGGAGTTAGTTCTAGAGATTTAGCTAGTTTAGATGCAGCAATTATTGATAAAATCAACGAAGGTTTGCCTTTAAAAAGAGTTGGTGAAGCAGTAGAAATTTCTAATAAATATTATCTTTATTGGGGAAAAGTTAATCCCAAAAAAAAGGATGATAAAACACCCAAGAAAGCTGATGATTCAACTAATCCCATGCATCGTCCTGCTTTAGCTGCTCCTGCTGTATTTAATAAGAAAGAAAATTCTTTACGCACTATTCTTATCGTTTGGGAACATCAGCGGTGTAGAGATGAATTAGTTAAAGAAATTTGTAGCAGACTTTATTTAACTTCACCAACCGAAATTCAAACATATAATACTACCGGTGGTGGAGAAGTACAAGAAAGCGTTTATACAGGAATATATGGCTCAATTTGTATTAAAACTCTTCACGTAGGAGAATTAACTCGTAATTTTGAATTCAATTGTCCCCGTAGAGAATATCAACAAAGACGATTAGAATTGTTAGAAGAACGTATTGAGATAATAGAATCTTACCTTCCACCAACAAAAGAATTATCTGGTGCAATTATTGAAATTAAACGTAAACCTAATAAGTCCGAAACCGACCCTAAAAAAGCTTTGCGAATTGGAGCAGCAAGAGCTAATTATCTCAATCAATATATTACTTCAATTATTGGTCGTAAAAAAGAAACACAAGAAGAATTTATGCTTAGAGATGCTCTGAGTCGAGTAAAAAGTGCAGTCTCAGATTTATTCAGACAATTTGCAATTCTTCCTACTCCTCTTATTAAATCCGAAACTGATGACATTTCTCCTCATACGTGGTTAACTTGTTTTTATGTTTTGCGTCGTACTCGTCAAACTACTGTTAGCGATAAACCTTCAACAGTAGTGTTGATATTAAGAGTTAATCCCGTTAACGGAATAGTAGAAGTAACTACTCCGAGTTGGTTTGAAGATGAAATAAAGGGTTGGGTACCTTATCCAATAGCGGAACAGTTATTTCTTTGTGAAAAATGGGAACCCGATTCCAATTTTGAAGAAAATACTCTAGAAAACGATGATGAGGAAGCAGATAAAAAGAAAAAGCAAGAACAACGACAAATTGATAAGTTCGTATCTCGCTGTTTACAAGATTGTTTGAATACTCCTATTGAAGAAGAGAATCATCCACACGTAATATTTATGGCAGAAGCACAAAATGCTCGTAGGCTATTAACATGGTTACAAAATCC
>CAKZYM010000274.1 GCA_937884685.1 uncultured Calothrix sp. | reverse complement strand
TGATATTATTGGGGAAATACTTCCCGAACGTATTTTAACTTTTACAGCTATTGAACATAAAAATAATTTACATTTAAGGGGTGAGGTTAATCCCTTACAAATTAACGATACCTATGCTCTTGATTTAACACTAGGTTTCCCCAAGTCAAAAGTCAAAATTACTGATTTAAAAAGACTAAATAAAGATAATTGTTTACTACCCGATAATATCAACGCTTCATTAGGACAAACATTGGTATTCTTCGCTAAGCCTCTAGAAAAATTTGAGAATGAAGAATCTTTACACAGTTTTGCTGACGCTTGTGTCAAAGCATTAATTTCAGAAGAAAAATTCCAAGAACTACAAGTATATCGTCAAGACAAAGGGAAATTACTAGGTAGTCCTATCTTTGAATATAACAATAAAGCTTATTCTCCTCAACAACAGTGCCATATTCTAATTTGGCTAAACATTAATCCTCAAACCGCAAAACTAGAAGAATCAGGAGAATACTATTACCCCTTGATTAACCTTCTACTTTGTCGCAGTCGAATTATCTATGCTCGTCATCAAGCTATGCACTATAATCAGCAAGCTAGAGAGGAATATAGCGAGTTAGAAAGCAAGATTAATGAGTTTAGTGGCATTCCAAATCAAGACCTAACTTCATGTTTTGATAAGTTTCAAAAATGGCTCAAAAGCACACCAGATAAATCTTTTAAATACGCCCGTTACATCACATACTTACAACTACACAGAACTACGATTAGAACAGATATTAGAAATTATAAGTTATATATTGACAAAATAAACAAACTCTATAGTGGAGATGATTTACAATTTTTATCTCTATTTCTAAAACTTACTTACAACACCTACATCCAACAAATCACCACAGATTTAGAATATCTTATTCCCGGTCAAAAGCTGTTTGAGAATATGATTGAAACGATTCGGGGGATAGTAGAAATAGAAGAAGTAAAACGCGATCGCTCATTGGAACGCACCGTTCAAGTAGTTGCTACGGCGCTAGGTGGAGGTGCTATAGTCTCCGGGGTTGTTGCAGAACACATCAAAGAACCCATTAACCCACCTAATTCTAAATACCCGCTTCATCCCATAACTACTTCTTTAATTTGGAGTTTTATAGCAACCATAATTTTTTATATTGTTGCTAGGCTTTGGTGGCGGAAGTAACGTAATTAAAGGCTAAACCTAATTTTTATAGTACTTTTTAACTACAAAAAGTAAAAGACATTAAAATTGGTAACTGATATTTTTAATAGACGGCGAGACTATGCGTGAATAACAGAACTAGGGTTTACCCGAACCTATACTCGCTTAAAAACTTTATCTCCCAGATTCCCATAAAAGTAATAAAGTAGAAATACTTTCGCACATTGTCTGCGAACGAGGGTAGAAGATTCTCATCGTAACTCGCCGCTAAATCAATCTCTCTCCTAATACAAATAAGAGGAATATTTGTGAAGAGAGGGTGAGAGTGTAATAGTTATCTCGATGAAAACGCTTTTTAAGTATATTACCGTATTTTTACTTGTGAGAAATCTGGGCAGTTTTTTTTAGTTATTGGATAAACCAAAAGTATTTTTAGAAAAAGGCAACGCTCATTAGTTAAAAGGCGTTGCTAAAACTAGCGTTTGGTTTTATTTATGCCTTGGTCGAATATTAGAGGTTAAACACATAATTAGATAGACCATAGGTATCATTTTTGGATTATCTGGTTCAGTAGCAATGATATTTTGTGATTTAATTTGCTATTCCTCTGGTTTTTTAAACTCATCATTTACTGCCGTATCCTCTACTTCAAATTGTGACGTATTTGGTGATTGAGTTTCGTTTTCAATATTTAATTCTTGTTCATTATCTATAGGAGCATCATTCGTTTTTAGTTCCAACTGTATAGCTTCTTCTTTCTCCTTTTTCAATGTTTCTAATTCCTCCTCTACTTTTCCTTTTTCTGTCGTTAGTTTTTCGAGTTCTTTATTTAACTCTGCAATTTGTTTTTTTACATCTTCTAGTTCATAACTATACGTTACATATTCTTTTTCTCTATCTAGAGCTTCTATACCTTCCTCTGCTAGAAATTCTGCAATTTTTCCTTCTCTTTCCAAAGTTTTCATTGCTCGCTCAACAAGATGTTCTGCAAATTTTTTTCTTCTTTCTAAAACCCTTTTCTCGATTTCATGATTTTGCTTTTGCTTTTCTTCTTCCATGCTCATAAGTCTATCGTAAGGTCCATAAGGTAAAAATATTTTTAATATTATAGGGGATAACTCTAATGTAAAGAAAAGTAAGGTAATTACAAAATTAATATTTCCAATATTATTATTTTTCTCTTGAGCAAGTTCTTCTAAAATAGAAAGTTGTCTAGCAAGGGTTGTTGCAGATTTTTTTTCTAATTCTTCCTTTTCACCATCTCTTTTTTTCTTTAATTCTTCAATCTCTTTTTCTTTATCATCTACTGCTTTTTTTCTATTATCTAACTCAGATTGAAGTAAAGGATTATTATTAATCAATGGAATTATGTCTACTCTATCTTGGTCTAATTCTTTTTTTTGTCTATCTAAATTATTTAGTATGAGGTTATATTTCTCATCTATTTTATTTTTTTTATCCTGATTTTTTTCAAATACTTTTTGGTCAATTTCTTTTTCAAATATTCTCACTTCAATAGGTTTTGATATAACAAAAGCTAAAAGAGATACTAAGAAAATTTGAGGCGAGGCGAAAAGAAGTTTTTTACCAACTGATTTACATCCAGATAAAAATTTATTAATTTCAGATGAATTATCTTCTTTATTATCTTTAGATGAACTATCTTCTTCATTATTTCTTATACTCAACATAAATAAACGGTTAAGATTAAACATTATCAAAAACCACAAAAAACCTCCGGGAATTGATATATAATAAAACGCAAAGACTCGATATAAAGCATAACTTCCAGAAAGTCCTGAATATATTCCCGTAAATAAGACAGTTGCACCAAAACCTGCATATTTTTCATGCTCTGTCTTACACTCATCTTTTTTTAGAAGTTCAATGTTTGCACCTGCACAAAACCAGAGAAAAGTTCGGAGTTTATTAATGATGTCTGACATAAACAATCTCTAGATTTAGTAAAAAATATCAGTAACGATGTCAATTATCTAATTGTTAGGTTAAAACCGAATTATAATGACAAACTTCAAAGTATTTTGATAATGGTTTGTAAGTTTTTATAATGGGTTTTATTATTCCTCACTATTGTCTTGTAAACAGCATCACTTGATGCTCAAAAATATTTAGCTATTTTCAATAAGCTTAATTATTAGAGCTAAGTAAAATTTGCAATTAAAGCTTAACTAATAGTTTTTATTTCTTACCTTATTTAAGCTTCAAAAAAACTTGGATATGTTCGCCTAATTCCAACGTTATTTGCAAACTTAAATATGGTAAACTCATATGCTTACACACTGGAATATAATCAAATTATAACGTTATATTTTAATTTAATATGTTTTACTAATTACATACAAATTACGCTTAATTTATAGTTTAAATTAGACCATTATTTACTTTATCTTTATTTATCCTTATCTTTGCTCTAGGTGCTGTTCCCCTTCCTGTGAAACTAAAATAAATGCAATGTTTGTTTTCGCTATCACCTTTTTTAATTACAAAAAGTTCGTTTTCTGGGCAACTAAATTAAGCGATGGTCAACAACTTTTACTACATTTGCTGTAGTTAATTTGGGCTTTTGGGGTTTTCGGATTAAGTTCTGTCTGGATATATAAGCGCGATTCACAGTCTCAATAAGAGACGTACTGAATCGCTCACATTATATAATCGTCGATTATCCGTTAATAATTCACTTTAATAATGTGACAATTCAGCAACTGGGAAAGATTAGGCGGCGAAGCGGAGTGTCGGGTGCGGGCTGCGACTATCTATGGTTTTTTTTAATACGTATGATAATAGCCCGTACCCGATACCGCCTAATCTAGCGCAGCGGTTCCCAGTTGCGCCCCGACGCTTACGGGAAGACACGCGCTCTCAGTTCAGGAAAATCCAACTATAATCTCATCCAGCGGTACAAAGTAAGCGTGGATGTGGGGAGTCATTTCATCTAAATGCAATTCTGCCCGAACAATGCGGTCATCACCGAGTTCAATTAACCATTTTACGCTTGCTTCAAGCCAAGATTGAACAAAATCCTCTTCATAATACCCCCCGTTCGTTGGGTCTTGTGGACGAAAATATTCGGCTTTATGCTGTGAGCAGAATTTCCACACAATAAACTGCATCGTTGCGTATCTTGCACTTCTGTTTGTGTTGATTAATTTTATCTAAAACTATTCGTTCTAAGTTCTTTTCGGAGTTAGTATCACCAATAAATCGAATCGACGGTTTGGTGGGGTCGGCCTGACGGAGTATCTTTAGAGCAAGAAGTGTGCGCTCCACTCCCTCCAAGATTGGGTTTTTTGAGTTTAGCTACTTTAGCAATCGCACCCCGGCATATAACCAAAAGTCAATAATAGTTGCCCACATAGAAAGTCAACCCCCAACTACACCAATCAATTGGCGGCATCATCCCCCCTGGGGGGCGAACGCAGCTTAATTGTTCCGAGCGATAGCAAGGAATCGCCACAGGCGACCCCACGGGGCAAATAAGCGTAGTGAGTACCACTATCTTACGCTAAAACTAGCCGAAATTGGATTTTGCGGTAGTCGCGTGCAACTGTGGCACAGAACAGGTGCAGTTGCGGCACAAAGTATCGCTATATTATCACGTTTCAAGATGCCATATTC
>CAKZYM010000273.1 GCA_937884685.1 uncultured Calothrix sp. | reverse complement strand
AGACAATAGTGTATCTAACTATTTGTGGAGGCTTATATGAGACTCCATCAGGAATATTGTCAGGTAGTGGAGCATCGATTAATTCTGCTGTAACTATTTTCCCTTCAGAGGATTTGAACAAGGGAGATTGCTGCAAGGAAAGTAAGAAATCATTGACATCGTTGAAAGAGCGAGCAGTGCCGGTGATTTCTATTCCTCCAGCTAGGTTAAATGCCGGCTCATATCCAGCCCTTTCGGGTGGAATTTGCTTAACATTCTCAATTCTTACTCTCGCAGGAATACGAACGCGTAAAGATTGCAGCATTGCTGACCAAGGTCGAATTTGGTCAAAAACGCTAACCAAGGCTTGGGTTTCTGTTTTAATTGCAGCGATTTGTTGCTCTTTTTGTTTTATATTACCCAATTTAGATTCTAATTCTTGGCTTTTGCCTTGTAATGCAGTAATTTCCTCATCAATACTGGCATTTTGACCTTGGACGTATAAAAGACCTAATCCTAACAAACCAGGAAGAATTACAGCTACTGCAACACCTATATAAATCGGTGTCATATCTCCCGCAGCCATTGGAGCCTTTTTCTTCGTTTCACCTTGGTTTCCCTGACCTGGGCCACCCGGACGGTCTTTAAGGAAGTTGACATCTAAGCTATACATTTTCCTTAAGCCTCCCGCATTCCTAGACCAAGTACTGTACCCAAACCGGGACGCTGTACAAAGGGATAATCTTCATCATCTACTTGCAGGGATAAAGCTTGTACCGGGTCTATTTGGGTAGTAGGTAAGCTCAAACGCTGTGTAAAAAACTCGTCTAGCTGTATCAGTCCACCTCCGGAACCTGCAAGCAATATCTGCGCTATCTCCAAATTTTCAGCCTGATTTAAATAGAAATCAACAGAACGACGCATTTCGTCAGTAAGCTCTCCTAACACTCTTAACATGGCTGCCATACCGGGATTGACTTCAGTAACACCTGTTTTTCCACCTTCCATAGGAGTAGATGGAATAGTCATTCCTTCTAATAATTCCATGTCCCTAGATGTTGGTAAATTCATTGCTCTGGATAGGGCTGCTTGCATTTGCTCTGTACCAATCGGAACGGTACGAGAAAACTGCGGAACTCCGTTAACAACGATGGCAATTTCGGTGCTGTCGTATTCAATATTTACTAGTACCGCAGCCTCTTGGGGACCGAACTGACGTAGTTGGTCGCGGATTGTCCGAATCAGAGAAAAACTACTAATCTCTAAAACATCAACCTGTAATCCTGCCTGCTCAAAAGTACTTATGTAAGTATCTGTAATGTCTTTACGAGTTGCGACCAAAAGCACCTGCACTTTTTCGATGCCATCTTCATCTACAAAGTATCCCAGCTTTTGATAATCCACATCCGCTTCTTCACGGGGATAAGGTAGATATAAGCCTGCTTCATGGTTCAGCACCATGTCCCGTAATTCTTTATCGTCTAATTCTGCCGGTACTGGAATGAGACGCACAATAGACTCTCGTCCCGGTACCGCTGTAGCAACACGATTCGCTTTTATTTTGCTTTCCAAAAGCGCTTCTTGGATGATTTGCGCCATTGTTGGCGGGTCTGCGATTTGACCATCAACAAAAATGCCCTCTGGAACCGGCACTGATGTTAAGACATCCAATTTCATACCTTGGCGCTGCTTGCGTAACTGAGCTACATTTACTCGTTGTGGTGCAAGCTCGATGCCAACCCCGCTTTTGGATTTTCCAAATAGACTGCCTAAGCCTTTCACCACTGTTTTGTCCGTAGGAATACTAAAAAATAAAAATCCAAATGTGACCAAAAACTGCTCTTGATATCAGGTAATAAATTAAGTTGGTAATTTAACTAACACTTCACCAACCGAAAATTACCGGTAAGGGTAGAGAGTAAAGAAAAGATTTGTTTTGGTATGTACTATTTATCACTTTTCAAAGCTTCTGCTTCCTCAATTCGCCTATCGTAAGAGTATCTGAGTGATAGTACTAGTTGTTTTAGTTGTTTCAAAAATTCTGCATAGCCTTGCTCACCCCGATTTTTGATAAAGATTATTTTCTATGGTTATTCAAATTCATTTGTTCAAACAAATAGCTGATTTTATCGCAAAACCAATTTTTGATAACTCATGTTGCTTTTCTACAAGCGGATTATTATTGTGATTCGATTGTAAAAGTCACTGAACACAACAATTTTATATTTTTTTACAGCAGCATTATGAGAGATATTTTGTCAATTTTAGCTATAGGGATAAGCCTGTATTGTAAATTAGCAAATATCTAATTTTAAACGTGCTGGATAATCTAAAAATATAAATCGAATGGCTGGTAATGATATGTCAACTCAATCTTCATTTTACGCTTAATTCCTAAGTCTCATTGCGAGAGAATATCCTATTTTAAGAGTATAAATAAAAATTTTATCAACTACATTTGTATGTGACTGAGAACAAAAGTTTAACAGATACTTTTCAGTTGATGCCACTATAACTTGCAAACATCATCATAAAATTAAATTCTTTCTCCATCTGGATAAAATGCTTGATTAGGTAACACTTAATGTCAAGTGAAGCAATCCTTATTCCCACAAAAGACTTAAAAATTTTGTGTTTTTTTCAGCGATAAATATGGTGAATCCCGATATCTCCTTACTTGCAGTTAATTATTTATAACATCGATTAATTAAAACAATTATGTATCATAAATGCACTCAGTGCTAACACTGGATTAATGAATATACCGCAAAGTTTGTAAAAATAATCCAGTCAGTATGTTTGACTATTGAAGTTTAATTGTATGAAGATTTAAAGTAAATACTGTAAATATATTAGTAATTACTCGGATTGAATATTACTAATTAGCCTCAAATTATGATTCAGCTATTAAGAATAATAAGAATAATAAAGCGATGTATTTATAATTTTTTATCAATCAATCACAGAATAAGTAATTATACGAATTAGATTAAATAAAATTTATTTGACCTCCGTAATTACCATTAACTAATACATGGTTGAGGATTTGACGTTGCGATTTAAATTCACATCTTGCACTACTCGCAACAAGAGCATTAGACTAAATTCCTTGGCTAATAAACAAAGTCGTCTAAAGACGACTAGACAATTTGCTTTCACAGCGTTTTTATCCCCCCTACCCCCTCTAATTTGGGGGATTTAGGGGGATCTGACGAGATGTGTGTACACGGTAGCCTTATTAAGGAGAGGGAAGCGAGAGACAGTGTGAAATTTTGTCTTATATTTAATCATCTCTACCTACTTATCAGCCTTGAAATGGATTTTAAGGCGGTTATTCAGGCTTAATGACAATGTGCAAGATGTCAGATTCATAATACTTTTGCCTTATCTCCTAAAAAATGTCCTACCAGATAAAGCGAACCGCATAAAAC
>CAKZYM010000272.1 GCA_937884685.1 uncultured Calothrix sp. | reverse complement strand
TACTCAAATGGATTGGTAAACCCCAAACAACTCCACAAAAGCTTACACATTCACAAGGGGTAAAAACATTAAATGTATTTCTCGAAGCTTGGAAAGCAATTCAAAATGAAAATTTAACCGAATTACAAAGAGATTTAGCACGACAAATTACAGAAGTTATAGCTAACAAAGAAGTTTCTTGGCAAGCTTCAGATATTAAGCTGCTACAAAATCATTACAATAACCTTAATGCAATCAAATCTACCCGAGCTGAGAAAATAAAATCAGTAACCACTAATCTCAAAGCTTGGCAATGGCTTTTCAAATTCAGAAATATCATCTTAATCCACGCTACTTTCTGGTTATTACTCATCTTCGCTTATCCCAAATCCCCCCAAATCCAAGCCATTTTCTTCTGGAATCCTTGGGTAAGACGTATTTTTGGTATGGGTTATGTCGGTTTTCTCCTCGCTTGGATTCCCTTCCTCCGTCACAAACTATTTCAACCCTTCCAACCTTCCCTACTCGCTGATGCTGGTTTAAACAACTTTGACGAAAGAGTATATTTCCCCGAATCTGGTGTTACAGAAACGCAAATCACATCCTCATCAACAATTACCCCAATCTCCCAAGCAATTCCCCATATCCAAGGTGAAATCGTACTCGAAGGTGATTCCGGTTTGGGTAAATCGATGTTTCTCCGCTACTTAGTCAAAACATCAAAACGAATTATCGTATATTTACCCGCTCGTAAATGCGAACAAGGTGTAATTGCAGCCATCCAAAATAAACTCCACGGACAAGCACAAGACGCTCAATTCCTCAAAAATCTTATTTACAGCGGCGCTATAGATATTTGTATTGATGGACTAAACGAAGTTACAGCCGATACTCGCGCTCAAATTAAACAGTTTGTAGAAAGTTATTTCCGGGGTAATATCATCATCACTACCCAACCCTTGGAATGGGAACCACCTTCTACTGCTAAAACTTATTATTTACAACCTCTACAACAATCGCAAATTCAACAGTTTCTATATTCTCGGGAACCACATCTTCCCCACGATGCGAAAATCAAAGGTAGTGATTACGAAAAAGCTTGTACTAAATACCTTAATCAAAGCTTCAATACCAAACAAACACCGGAAGAATTAAACGCTGTCAAACGAATTCTTTCCAATCCGATGGATTTGACGTTAATTGCTTTGATGCTATCCCAAGGTGAACATCCCGATTTATTCCACCTGCAACAACAACAATACAATTTAATGGCTGAAGAATACGAGCGATTTTGGAAACAGGATTTTCCCCTCAAACAGTTTTCCGAAGCGGTTTATCAAATGCGGGTTAGTGATGAAAGCGCTTTACCAGATGATGATTTTTACAACGAATTACTCTGTATGGAAGACGAAAAATACAAAATGGTAGTCAGCCGTCAGTGGCAAGATTGCGACGGTGAAGCCTGTAAGGAATGGTATTTTCGTCACGATAAAATTATGGATTATTTTATTGTTCAAACCTTTCTTGGTGATGGAAATGAAGCAGAATTGAGGTTGATTGATAACATTGGCGACCCGCGTTTTCGCGGAGTTTATTTTCTCCTCGCAACTTTGTTACCTTTGAATGAAGCTAAAGATTTACGAGAAAAGTTGATAGATTATGCTGCTGATACTAAAGACCATACTGTTAGCGATACTTTTGTACAATTGTTGAGGACAAGATGAATCGATTTTGGATTTTGGATTTTAGATTTTGGATTGGTAGTTGGTAATTGGTAATTGCTCATATGTCGTTTTTTTCGGTAAGTTAATGGTGCGTAACGGCATTTTCTCATTTATAATTTATCTTGATAAATATTCTAGCCGTTACACACCCTACAATTTATTGAGAATAAGATAGTTCAATTTTGGATTTTGGATTTTGGATTTTGGATTGGTAGTTGGTAATTGGTAATTGATAATTGGTAATTGATAACTCTTAACTCCTAACTCCTAACTCCTAACTCCTAACTCTCCCCGTCACTCTCTCAAAACATACCCCACACCCCGAACGGTCTGAATCAACCGCTTTTCTTTATTTGCTTCTAACTTCAACCGTAAATAACGGACGTAAACTTCAATAATGTTGGAGTCTCCCATGAAATCGTAACCCCAGACTTCTTCTAAAATCCTGTCTCTGGTAATTACCTGTCGGGGATGTCCTAGTAAATATTCAAGCAAATCAAATTCTTTTGCTGTCAATTCAATTAAGCGTCCGTTTCGGTAAACTTCCCTAGTGCTGCGGTTTAATTTTAAATCTTCAAATTCTAAATTATCTTCGCTGCTTTCTTCGGAAGTCCTACGAATTCTAGCTCTGACTCTTGCTAACAATTCTTCTACACTGAAGGGTTTTACTACATAATCATCCGCACCTGCATCTAAACCCGCTACACGGTCGCTAACTTCATCTTTTGCAGTCATCAAAATAATCGGTACTTTATCCCCGGTGGTTCTTAATCTCCGACAAATTTCTAAACCGGTCATCCCCGGTAGCATCCAGTCCAAAAGGATTAAATCGGGACTCGATTCCCGAGCCATTGTTAAACCGGTTAATCCATCGTTAGCAACGCTGACTTGATAACCTTCAAAACCCAGTTCTAATTCTACAAATTTAGCTAGTTTAACTTCGTCTTCTACAAGTAAAATGT
>CAKZYM010000271.1 GCA_937884685.1 uncultured Calothrix sp. | reverse complement strand
TGCCAGAGATGACGAATTATTCCGGCTACGACCGCGATTCAAATACATTTATTACCCCACCAGAAACACCTACACAATTACCAGAAGCAGAAGCACCTACCGTAATTCAAAATCAAGATTCGGACGCTGATAAAACTGATAAATTGGATAAACTATTTAACGAAGGATTGAGTAGTAAATACGCCTCACTTAGCGAAAAATCTCTTGCCGTACTTGATAAATTAAAAGAAGCAAACAGAGATACAAATGGAGAGCCAGTTAAAGTAAAAGCAGTTTGTGATAAACGTCCATTTGGAGCAGATAAGCCACCTGCTAAAGAAATTCGTTATTACCTTGGAGAATTATATTATGCAAATTTAGTTAGAAAAATAGGAGAAGAACCGAGTGAATTATATATAGCTTCCGACTTAAATTAGATACATGGACGGACAGGCGGACAACAAAGCGATAACACCTACATTACCTCTCGTCCGCCCTGTCCTTTGTCCGTCCGTCCATCATGAATAAATCGCGGACATTCATAGGGCGTAAGCTGTCCGCGCTGTCCGTAACTTGTCCGAAAAGGACAACTGTCCGCATCTTATTCTTATCTGTCCGTCCTTAGTCCGTGAGTTGTCCCTCCAGTATCCCTAACCTTAATACACCGGCTAATTGCAACTAATACAGATTACTAAATACTGAAATCGAGGCAATCATAAATACACAGCAAAAATCCTTTATTGAAAGCAGGAATAACAATATGAATGTAATCAAAGAACTAGATAATTTTCACTATGGAATATTACAAGCTTTATCATTAGTTCAAAAGCTTAAACAAGAACACCCATCATTCTTTAATGAAGTTTTACCAGAAGATTCAGATATAAGAATGGGAGATGTATTACAAGGATTACTTAATGCTGAATCTGAATTATCCAAGTCTTTAGATTTGGTTGGTACAGATTTAGAGGTTGATTAATAAAAACTGGTTTAATTAACCATCATATAATAATAAACCCACCTTCTTCTAGGTGGGTATTTTTGTGCTTAATTAATAAGACGAATAAACCAATTATTGAGAGCATTATAACTGGAATTTAATTAACTCCCCATTGGGTCTGGTTTACCAATGCCCAATTCCCTCAACTTTAACTTTACATCTTCCCACTCAGCACCACAGTAGTAATATTTTTTATCTAAAATGTTCGCAATATAATAACCTTGTCTTCCACCATTAATGCGGAATAATTCAACAGCAACATGCTTCATTGAAGTACCAAAAGCTTTAAACTCTTCTTCGGGTGACAAGGTGGGGGCGTTAAATAAGTTAATAAAAGGTTCGCCATGCTTAAACGCCCATCCATTACCCCTCCGCTGAATAATTTGATAGTAAACGGGACAAAAAAGTGTAGTCTTAGAATCTGCCATAATATTTATAGGGATTTCAATACTAGAATAAAACCCCTAGTAGATTACTAGGGGCTAATAACTATATGCTAGTTATTATCGTTGTCTTGAGAACCTGGTTCGTCTGCAATATCGTCCAGGTCGTCTTTGACAACTTCCGAGTCAACGAGGTATGTTTCCCCAGAAACTTCATCTCGCTTTTTCCAAACTCCTTGGAATAAACGAATGAAGACCTTAACGGGGTTCCAAAATCCTCGATGACCGTTACCATTTTTGCTCAATCAATCACCTCCAAAGAAATCGCAAAAGGGGATAAAAATCCCCATACTAATTTTACCACTTTTAGTTAATATAATTAACCACTTTTATCAACATCACTTCTATTTTTCGTAGCGATTAATATTAATTCACCAGAAGCAATCGCATCTAATAATTGACCCGTAGAACCCTCATCATTATATATATAGCCTAATACTTGGGCAACTTCTTTTAATTTGTCTACCGTTCCCCGCTCAACCCGTGCATGAAGACTTACGCGGTCTAATTTCTTTCTACCTACCATAAATGTTAACCATCTAATTCCTAAAAGTGGTTTACATATATAGAATAACAGAAAGCGCTTATGGGGTCTGCAATCGCCACTAACAACAAATAACTTGCGTGCTGGTAGAAGTACCGCAGGGATTACCCCGAATGCAGTTAGAAAGACGATTCGGCTCCGCGTTTCGGCATCGTAAATGGGCTAATGTAATATAAATGCTGTCATGAAGTGCCAACTCCCTAGCTGAATCATCAATCCGCTACACGTTACAGAAAAGATACATTAACGCGAACGCGGCTGAAAATAAAACCATCAACTATCGTCACACTACATGATAATAATTGGCGATATTCTTCTCCATTGCTAATCAATAAAAAGCAGGCAACAGAAATTGATTGTATCAGCATTTATACAAGTAGATAAACAATAATATTTACCAAAACTACTTAAAAAGTTAAAAACCCCTTCAAATTTTTTCTGAAATAATATTTATAGCAGTCAGACTGCAAGCCCTGCTGCAAATACTAGTGATTAATAATACGTCTATCAAAACCATTTTAATTCTCGCCGCTAATCCCAAAACTACCTCCCGATTGCGCTTGGATGAAGAAATACGGGCAATTGAAGAAGGACTGAAAAATAGCGAGCGCTTTAGGTTGGTGCAAAAATGGGCGGTGCGTCAACGTGATTTTTATCGGGCGATTCTAGAGCATAAGCCTCAAATTATTCACTTTTGCG
>CAKZYM010000270.1 GCA_937884685.1 uncultured Calothrix sp. | reverse complement strand
GTTTAATGACTTTTTAGGATTAAATGCAATATCAGAAAAAGCTTTAAAATCAAATAAATGATTAGATAAACTTGGATTTTGAGAAAGTGCAGTTAAATATAGCCAATCATAAAATGCATTAACCGGATTAATCAGGAAACTTTCTCCAAAAAATTCATAACCTACAAAATGACCAGAATTACGTAATCTCTCATCAGTTTTCGCTTCTTTACTAGAAACAAAATATAAATCCGAAAAAGGACCTCCATTAGCAAAAACTTTACTACCTTGATATGCACATTCAACTGAAAAACTTTTTTCGTTTTTAATCATCTTTAAATTAAAAGCACTTAAAGAAACTCCTACTTCTTCATTTGATTTAGAAGATATTTCTAAGATAGGTGCTATCTTATCTTCAGCAGCAGCTTCATGTAGAGATGCTATTGATTTTTGAGCTTGTACCTTTGCGAAACCAGGATGCCATTTAAACTCAATTAAACTTTCTTTTACAAAAGGAAATCCGTTTAAATTTGGGATAAAAATAGGTCTTTTAGCCATAACTAATTTTATGCTTATAAGAATAATTTTGGTTTACCACATTTCCCAATCTTGTCTAGGAGAGAAGTAGTATGTATTTCCACCGTATAATTCCTGGGGATAATTTCCTGGATTTTGCTTTATCCACCAATTCCCAACATCTAAATTATGAAAATGAACTTCATCAATATGCAGAATTGTCCTCAGTACCAACATACTTGATATCAACCACAACAAAGCCGTCCCCAACCCCTTCAATCAGAGATAATATTTCCAAAGCATTAATTTCCACTCATGACTCAAGCACCACCCAAACTTGTCTCCTTTGAAGAATTTACCGATTGGCTACCCGAATCCGGAGTACGCTACGAATTACATAATGGAAATATCGTAGAAATGGCGCAACCAGCAGGAGAACATGAAGAAGTTACGGGATTTCTAGGTATCGAAATCCCATTTGAAATCAAACGTCTTGGATTACCCTACAGTATCCCTAATAAAGTTATTAAAATTAACAGCTAATCAGATTTTTCAAGCTGGTGCGGTATAGCAATACAAATCATAGTCAATTCTAAGTTGTTGTGCATTTAAATTGTATGTTCGGACGGGCAGGGATGCCCATCCCACAAAAATTATCTAATTTTTGTTTATTTTTAATATTTTTTATTTTTTCTACATAACCGATTTTCTATCCCCCACAACACCACCAGATGCTATATTCTCCACCGTCGGATGCTTATTTTTTTTAGCATGATGACTTTATATATAGTCAATCTAAAATCTAAAATCTAAAATCCAAAATTGAATGACTAATCAAAAAACAGTTGCTATTCTCGGTGCTGGTGCTTGGGGGAAAGCACTTGCAACTCTTGCTCAAAGTAATACTCATAATGTACGAATATACTCGCGTCGCGGCTCCCAAACTTTGGCAGAAACGGTAGAAAATGCGGACATTATTCTCAGTGCTGTTTCTATCAAAGGTGTAAGAAATATTGTTTCTCAATTGAATTTTTTACCTATTCCTACTCAAACTATTTTTGTTACTGCTACTAAAGGTCTAGAACCACAAACCACTCGCACACCTTCCCAAATTTGGCGAGAAGGTTTTCCCAACAATCCGGTAGTAGTTTTATGCGGTCCTAATTTATCCAAGGAGATAACCCAAGAATTACCAGCAGCCACTGTAGCTGCTAGCAATAGTGAAAGCGCAGCCGAATCGGTTCAGCTAGTATTCAATTCAACTCGATTTCGCGTTTATACAAATACCGACCCTTTAGGAGTTGAGTTGGGTGGAACTTTAAAAAATGTTATGGCTATTGCTGCTGGTGTATGCGACGGTTTGCAGTTAGGAACTAACGCAAAAGCAGCGCTATTAACTCGCGGACTTACTGAAATGGTTCGCATCGGTGTAAATTGGGGTGCAAAGCTAGAAACCTTTTACGGTTTATCCGGTTTGGGCGATATTTTAGCAACCTGCAACAGTCCTTTAAGTCGTAATTATCAAGTTGGATACCAGCTAGGACAAGGTAAAACCCTGACAGAAATTCTAGCTCAACTTAACGAAACCGCAGAAGGAGTAAATACCGCTGAAGTCCTCGTACAGCGAGCCAAACAGCAAAATATTTCCATGCCAATCACCCAAGGAGTTTACAGTCTACTCAAAGCCGAAGTGACCCCCAGACAAGCGCTATTGGATTTGATGAAGCGAGACATCAAGCCGGAATATAACTATTAATTAATAGGGAATAGGGAATAGGGAATGGGGGATTGGGGTTTGGTAATAGGGAATCGCGCATTGGGGATTGGGCATCGGGCATTTAAGAGAGAGGAGGAGATAAGGAGACAAGGAGAAATTAATTCCTAACTCCTAACTCCTAACTCCTAACCTTTAATCTAAAATCCAAAATCCAAAATCCAAAATCTAAAATCAAAAATCCCAACATTCCCTGACGATTAATTAAAATTTCGTCAGGAAATAACCTGCATAGCTATGTAGATATCACTATGCATATGATTTATTACTTTTATTACTTTTTTCACTTGTCTGTCTTTATACCATGTATAACTGATTACTGTCAAGATTTTTAGAGTAGTAAGCATGACTGGTAATACCAGTTAATTGCAGTCTAGCTAAAGGTTTGAATTGCTGTTGGTTCAAATTAATAGCTAAACTGATATGCCTAAATTAAATCAGTATCAAATGAAATCAGTATGGTTTTCTTTCAAAAAAAAACCAAATTAATTTCTAAATAATGTTAGTTCTCCGTTAATCGCGGGAACAATAGCAACAGTTGATTAGCTAAAAGGCTAATAATTGTTACCTGGAGCCGTTGAGAATATTCTTATGCCAGCAACATCTTTTTATGCAGATGCCGATGCCGCTTACGATACTCAAAAATCCCGTCAAGATTTGGAGCCGGAAATAACCGCTGATGATGCGGACGCTCCAGCGGATGAGGATTTAGAGCAACTGGAGATGGCTTCTTCCGAAACGGAAAGGGCTACTACTAGTACAAAAACCCGCAGTACGGATTTAGTTCGTTTATATCTTCAGGAAATTGGTAGAGTTCGGTTATTAGGGCGAGATGAAGAGGTTTCAGAAGCTCAAAAAGTCCAGCGTTATTTGAAGCTACGGATACTGTTATCCGAAGCTGCAACCCAAGGTGATGAATTACTTGCTCATTATTTGAGAATTGTTGAAGCTCAAGAACGTTTGACATCCGAGTTAGGACATCGCCCCTCAATGAAAAGATGGGCAAATACTGCTGGTATTGAAGAACACGAATTGAAAGGTGCTTTATCCCAAGGTAAGCGCCGTTGGGCTGAAACTGCACAATTGACTGTAAAGGAATTAGAGCAAATTCAAACTCAAGGATTACAAGCAAAGGAACACATGATTAAGGCGAATCTTCGTCTTGTGGTTTCTGTTGCTAAGAAATATCAGAATCGCGGTCTGGAATTATTGGATTTAGTCCAAGAAGGTACTTTAGGTTTGGAAAGAGCGGTAGAAAAATTTGACCCAACTAAGGGTTATCGCTTTAGTACCTATGCTTACTGGTGGATTCGTCAAGGTATTACGAGAGCGATTGCGACTTCTAGCCGTACTATTCGCCTACCAGTCCATATTACTGAAAAGTTAAACAAGATTAAAAAAGCTCAACGTAAAATTGCTCAAGAAAAAGGTCGCACTCCGACTTTAGAAGACTTGGCTGTTGAGTTGGAAATGACCCCCGCTCAAGTAAGAGAAGTTTTACTCAGAGTTCCTCGTTCTGTATCTCTTGAAACAAAAGTTGGTAAAGATAAAGATACCGAATTAGGTGAATTACTTGAAACCGATGGTGTAACACCAGAAGAAATGTTGATGCGCGAATCTCTACAAAGAGACTTGCAAAATCTTTTGGCTGACTTAACCACCCGCGAACGCGATGTAATTCTGATGCGTTTTGGTTTGGCTGATGGTCATCCTTATTCCCTCGCAGAAATTGGACGCGCTCTAGATTTATCTCGCGAACGTGTTAGACAAATCGAATCTAAGGCTTTACAAAAGCTACGTCAACC
>CAKZYM010000269.1 GCA_937884685.1 uncultured Calothrix sp. | reverse complement strand
GGGTGAACAACTGATAACTGATTAATAAGCTAAATTCTCTAAAGTTTCCCTTAAATATCGCTGTACTTGCTCATCCAAGTTCAACTGCTCGATTTGTAAGCCGAACTGTACTTGTTCAATTTGCCAACGTTGAAAACCAGAACTGATTGAAATTGCTTGCTTTAGATTGTTCCAAATCTCAGCATCACCTTTTAAGTTGCTATCGCTTTTAACTGTGAAACTAGTCATAACTATTTATTCCTCTATTTTACTTTTTGAATGTGTAAATTAAATTGTGTGCAGAATATATTTTTATTTACTTTTGTTTGATTATTTGTGAATGTTTTGAAGATGGGCTATACCAATATACTCGCGATACTGCGCCTGTTAAAGCTAAAAGACGGATTCTAACTCAAATCTTTAAAAATTTTCTTTATTTAAACTATTAATGAATTAGATAAAAACAAAACTCTGGCTTTTACTAATACTTTCTCAAGTTAGTGCTTCGGTTAAGGATGTTTCTGTTACCCTTGTTACTAAACTAAGTATTTTTTTCATAAATTTTACGCTTGCTATTCTTAGTTTAAGGCAAGTGAGTCAATATTCTCAATATTCTCAATATTATTGATTATGGCTATATACAAGGCAGCAGGGAGTAGGGAAAACTTTTCGATTTACCGCTTTTAATATACAAATAATTTTCGTATATAAATTCTTGTATATAAATTAAAAAATTAAATAAGCTATAGCTTATAAAAGGCAACAACCTGTTATTCTGCCGACCTTAAACTCATTCTACTGAGAAGAAAGAAATGAGAACGAAAAATATTTTTATAAACCCAAATAAAAAATATGTAGAGATAAAAGCAGGGTGGATAAATCTCTACATATTTTAAGTTGAATAATTTAAATAAATTTGCGCTGATATTGAGCATTTTATAGGCTAAGGCAACTAGGTGTAAGAGATACCTATGTTGCCTAGCTCGATTACGACACCGTTGTCTACTCACTATCTTGCCATTGCAAGAGTTCGACGTTTTGTTACCATTTGATAACCTTCAATAATGTCGCCTTCTTCCCAATTACTGAATCTGTCAACGCCGATACCACATTCATAACCGGAGTTGACTTCACGCACGTCTTCTTTCATACGTTTGAGCGAATCTAGGGCACCTTCAAACACAACATTGTTACCGCGACGTACTCTTACTTTACAGTTACGCAGCAGCTTGCCGGATTGGATGTAACAACCAGCTACAGCACCACCTCCGACTTTGAAGACCGCACGTACTTCTGCTTGACCCAGATGTTCTTCTACTAATTCTGGCTCTAACAGACCTTCTAATGCGTCTTGGATGTCTTCTAAGAGCTTGTAAATGATGTTGTACTCTCGTACATCTACACCAGCTTCGTCTGCTGCTTGTCTTGCACCACTAGCAAATGTGGTATTGAAGCCGATGATTACAGCACCACTAGCTGCTGCAAGGTCAATATCTGTCTGGGTAACTTCTCCCGGAGCAGACAGCAACATCCGAATATGTATTTCGTTTTGTGGAATTTGTTTGAGCGAACCCAAAATAGCTTCGACTGAACCCTGCACGTCGGCTTTCAAGATCAGGTTGAGTTCTTTTAACTCTCCTTCTTGCGCTTGTGCGGAAATACTTGTCAAAGTTACCCGTCCACCCTGCATCAAGCGGGATTGACGTATTACTTCGGCTCGTTCGTTGGCAAGTAATCTTGCTTCTTTCTCGTTGGTGAAGACTTCAAAATCGTCTCCTGCTGCCGGTACGTCATTTAAACCCAATACCTCTACAGCAAAGGAAGGACTTGCAATGTCTACCCGTTCTCCTCTGTCATCAACCATTGCTCGGACTTTTCCGAATACGGAACCGGCTACGAGGATATCTCCTACGTGTAAGGTACCGTTCTGGATTAACAAGGTTGCCACAGCACCTTTGGCTTTGTCCAAATGAGCTTCGATGACGGTTCCTTTCGCAGCACGTTCTGGGTTGGCTTGAAGGTCTTCAACTTCGGAAACCAGCACAATCATTTCTAAGAGCGTATCTAGGTTTTCCCCTTTAATGGCACTGACGGGAACCATAATAGTTTCGCCACCCCATTCCTCTGAGGTCAAACCATACTGCATTAATTCTTGCTTAACTCTATCGG
The DNA here is from genome assembly GCA_937884685.1 of uncultured Calothrix sp. Lineage (GTDB taxonomy): Bacteria > Cyanobacteriota > Cyanobacteriia > Cyanobacteriales > Nostocaceae > Rivularia. Next base: position 1,926 of record CAKZYM010000269.1, on the reverse strand, counting down.
GTTGTGCTGCTTCTTTATCAATTTTGTTGATTGCCACAATAATGGGCACTTCCGCAGCTTGAGCGTGCTTAATTGCTTCAATTGTTTGGGGACGAACACCGTCATCCGCAGCAACTACCAAGATAGCGATGTCAGTAACTCGCGCTCCCCTAGCTCGCATTGCTGTGAATGCTTCGTGACCGGGAGTATCTAAGAAGACAATTTGCTGTTCTTTTTCATCATGTACTATATCAACGTGGTAAGCACCAATATGCTGGGTAATACCACCTGCTTCTCCGGAAGCAACCTTACTTTTACGAATCGAGTCGAGTAGAGTTGTTTTACCGTGGTCTACGTGACCCATAATCGTTACTACAGGCGGACGAAGATGAAGATTTTCCATATCCTCAATGTCCAGCATTTCCGTCACTTTACGGGCTTCTGCTTCTGGCTCTGGAGTATCGACTAATACTTCTAATTCCTCAGCCACCATAATGACTGTGGAAGTATCCAGACTTTGGGTAATACTAACTGCAATACCCTTCATAAACAAAGTTTTAACAATTTCGGTGTCTGGCATTGCTAAAGCATCTGCCAACTCTTGTACGGTCATTGGACCGCTAACCGTAATTATTTCCGGACGCTGTTGCTTCGGTTCTGCTTCTGTATTGTTATTACCACCACCACCGCGCCGACGATTTTGGTCGCGAGAACCAGATTTTTTGACTTTGCTAGGTGCAGCAGGGGTTGGTGCTGCTGTTGGCTTAGCGCTCTTGGGCTTGGGAGGACGAACTATCGCATTACTAACCGCCGCTTTGATGGTATCGGCTGCTTCGTCTTCGTCAAGTAGGTCTACATCGAAATCGTCTTCAGCAGCCATCGGCTTGAGACGTTTGTTTTTCGGAGCCTTAGCAGCTTTTGCAGCTTCTTTTGCTTCGTCAATAGCCTCCTCTTGTTTGGAGCGCTTTTTCTGACCTCTAGGTAAACGAGGTGGTGTAGGACGTTTTAGTTCTACTACCTCTTCGACAACATCATCATCATCTTTTTCATCAATGTCAGTTGAAGAATCACCAATTGACGGTTTCGCGGGTCGAGTCGGAGGTCTCAGTGGAGCGGATACCGAAGGAGGTGCTGATGAGTCCTGACGTACTTGCTTTCTGGGACGTGCAACATCCGAAGAATTTGGGCTGCCACCGGGCGAAGCTTTTTTCGGCTTTTGCGGTTTGTCTACTTTCGATACTGGTGCGCTAGGACGCGGGGTTTTCCCTACTGGTACGCCGTTAGACTCGCCTTTATCGGCATTCGGCTTATTCCGCTGCGGTTTTGACTGAGTGCGATCGCGTTTGAGAACTGGTTTTTCAACAACGCGATTATCTAAACCGGAACTTGGCTTTGAAAGACTAGGTCTTGCTGGTGGAGCAGCCAGTTCGGGTGCTGCTTCTGGTGGTTCCGGCTTGGATTTGGGTGAAACTAGTTTTTCTGGTTTGCTCAAAGCTGTTTTATTTGATTCTGAAGAGGAGGTGGATGCTGAATTATCCGTGTTTGCGACGGATACAGAGTTATTCACTTTATGCTGATTTGGGGAGACGGGTGCAGTTGGTGCCACTGGTTCTTTCGGCGAGACTAAATTAGTTTTATGCTGATTCGTAGCACCATCGGAAGATGCGCTCTGTGGATTTTCTAAGTTATTTTTTGGTGACTCAGAAGCAGAGTTAGCAATACTAGAATTTTTCGGTGGTTTCGGTTTGCTACGAATTTCCAATATTTGTGGTTTGCTGGGTGCAGAAGCACCATTGCCAGAACCTTTACTATTTGTACCATGTTGTTTCGACAACCCCAAAGTTGTTGTCAGTTTTTCCGCTTGCGAGCGAATACGTTCTGCATCCGATTCTGTAATCGTACTGCTATGACTTTTGACCGCGATATTGAGCTGGTCGCAAATTGCTA
>CAKZYM010000268.1 GCA_937884685.1 uncultured Calothrix sp. | reverse complement strand
CAGATAAATCAAACCGGTAAAACAAACTTACCCGTACTCTTCTCCAATTCTTCCCAAATTAAAGTAAATAACCTCAATCAAAATGGATTCACCTTTGAACTATCCGAAATATCATTAAACGTAGAATTCGCAGAAGACACCCCAGCTATCGGAACAAAACTCCAATCACAAACAGAACTTATTGATTTACGAGATAAAACAGGTGAAATATCCGTCAACATCGAAGTATATAGAGAAGCAAAATACGACAATAAAATCGGTTTTTACCAAGTCGCTGATATCGAAGGTGGAATTGATATTAACGAAGACGGAATAACAGATATCAAACCAGGAGAACAGGGATATAAACAAGCAGCATTAAATAATAGAATTACCAGTATTGATTTACTTAAAACCAACAATCAACGAAAATCATCCTACGACGGAATAATCAACGGTGGAAGTATTATATCTACCTTCATGATTGTTGATGGAACAATGGAAGAAGCAATTAGCGGGGAAGCAAAAGTTTTATTCTCACAACTAGGAGCAAACCCAAATAATACTGATAGCGTTCGGATGTTGGGTGATAATATTTTTGGATTTGAAGATTCAGATAAAATTAGGGATTTTGATTACAACGATATGATTGTGAAGATAGATTTTGAGGTTTGAAATATATATAAATACATTAACGGTGTCAAAATGGCACCACTAAGTTAAAATGAAATAACATTATATCGATATATATATGCCTAATAGTCCAGAAAATACAGTACGAGTAACAGCGAGAATTCCTGAAAGCATTCAACAAACTCTTCAAAAAGCAGCAGAATTATCAGGTGCTACTTTGAATCAGTTTATGGTTCAAGCAGCATTAAAAGAAGCAAAAAAAATCATAGAAGATGAAGGACTAATCATTTTATCGGAAATTGATGCTGATAAAGTATTTAACTTGATTGAGAATCCACCCGAACCCAATAGCAATTTAAAAGCAGCAATGAAGAAACACAGGGAATTTTTTAGTGAGAATAGTTGAACTGTTGGATAAGCATCACAATCGTAACAGCTTCGATTGTGGTAATGAAGCGCTGAATAATTTTCTGAAACGGACAGCTAGGCAGCATATTCAAAAAGGTATTTCTCGCACTTTTGTCCTTGTCGATACAGAACAACCCGAGATAATTATTAGTTTTTTCACTTTAACATTATGTGAAGTGCGTGTAGAGAAACTTCCATCGAAATTTGCCAAGAAGTATCCATCTAAAGTCCCTGGAGTCAAGTTAGCAAGATTAGCTGTTAGCGAATTATATCAAAGAGAGGGTATTGGTGAAATAATGATGATTGAAGCAATGAAACGTGCTTTAATAGTTGCAGAAAATGCAGGGGGAATTGGTCTATTTGTAGATGCAAAAGATGAAGCAGCAAAAACTTATTATTTCCGCTATGGTTTTGTGAGTCTAGAAGATGCACTTTTAGAAATGTTTTTACCGCTCTCAACTATTGTACAAATGGTTGAGTAATTCTTACCTTTCTTATCAACTCTCCTTCACCATCCACACCAGAAAACTCACAATTTGCTCAACCGGAGGGAGCGAATAGTCCATCAAATCAATAGTTACAGTTTGCGCTTCCAACTTCAAAAATCGCCATTGCGTTCCGCTACTTACACAACCATAAATAGTATTAATTGATTTTACTCTAAATTCATTAAATTTTTGTGCAGCGACCATTTGCGAAATACATTGTCCGATTCCAGATTTTAAATCTGATTTTCTTGCTTCTACAATCATAATTGCAGGTGCTTCTACAGTTAATTGTTCCGGAGAGCGACTGATTAAAAAATCACAAATTCCATTTAAACCTATACTTGTATCAACGTTGAATTCTTCACCTGAAAAAACGCTAATCTCTTGATTCAAAATTCGTCTTACTTCCAAAAGTACGGGATTAATAATAACTTCAGAACGTGCTTTCTTTGTATCTACAGCAATAGCCCAAGGTAAGTCTTCTAAAATACCCTGTAATCTATGAGTTGGAGTGATAATTTCCAGTGAATTCGGGAAAAAACAAACTCCTTCAACTATTTTTAGACCAAAATCTTGTTTAACCTTGTCAATAGTAAATTGACTGTAGGACATAGTGATTATTTAATTTTATGTGGTTTGTAACATTTGATTATTCTATTACATTTATTATATTCACAGTTGTGGGAGACGTAAAATTTTACGTCTCTACATTATGGTTTAATAAATTTCCAAATCTTTGATTGAATCCTTGAATTCCCTGTAAACCACCAGTGTGAACTACCACAATCGTACTATTATCTTTAAAATTACCTTTTTTAATTTCATTCCAAACACCATAAAATAGTTTTCCTGTATAAATCGGGTCAATTTTTAAGCGAAATTTTTGATAAAATTCATTGATAAAATCGATTAATTCCTGATTCCATTTTGTATAACCACCAAAATGATAATCAGTTATTAACTGCCAATTATCATAGCTTTCCCCTACAGATTCCCATACCAAACTATTAATTTCATCGATAAAAAAATCTCCTTTCAACGCTGGAAATACTTTTACTAAAGACATTCCATCCGAACCAACAACCAATCCCGCAGCAGTTCCACCAGTACCGCTACTTACACAAAAATAATCCGGTAAATCATCAACTTGTTCTCGTACTTCTTCAACTATCTCCACACAACCTTTAACCGCTAAAGAATTACTTCCACCTTCCGGTATTACATAACATCTGCCAAAATCATTCTTTAACCGTGCAGCTATTTTTGCTTTTTCTTCCCGATACTCTTTTCTTCCTACAAATACAAACTTCATTCCCTGCTGTTGTGCTAAATTCAAAGTTGGATTTAATGGTTTTACTAACTCTCCTCGAATCACACCAATAGTATCAAAACCAAATATTTTACCTGCTGCTGCCGTCGCTGCAATATGATTGGAATAAGCTCCACCAAACGTAAGCAAACGCTTGTATTCTTGCTCTTTTGCTGCTTGCAAATTATATTTTAATTTACGCCATTTATTTCCAGAAACCTGGGGGTGAATCAAATCATCTCTTTTTACAAATAAACGTATTCCCCGTTTTGTTAATAATTCATCTTCAATCAGTTGTAGCGGACTTGGTTTATTAAACATA
>CAKZYM010000267.1 GCA_937884685.1 uncultured Calothrix sp. | reverse complement strand
GGAGTTCCAAGCAAAGCAGTAAGACCGTATGCTACTGTAAATAAAAGACTTCGCTTCATAATATTTATAAAATAGATGCGGCTTATTTAGATTAGTACCTAAGTTGGTATAATCATATATTTCCCAAATAAATCTCAATAATTTAGGTATTTATCCTAAAATTTGAGGAATTATTGGATTATTCTTATTCTATAAATTAGTAATTCTAATCAATATTCAATGAACGTTACATGACTTATTTCTTATTTTTGATAATCCTGATTAAAATAGAAAGCAAAAAGACAGCTATTTAAAAATATTTTAATTTAGATAAAATTATATTCTGCATTATCACTGATAAGTCTATAATTACAGGCTTTTCTATTTATTAAAATACAACCTTAACAGAAAGCACTATGTAGATGAACACTGTTTAATTGGAATTTTAATGATAAATTCTGTGCCTTTTCCAAAAGAAGAATCAAAGGATAATTTACCGTGATGTTTATCGACTATAATTTGATAGCTACTAGACAAACCTAACCCCGTACCCTTGCCAACTTGTTTCGTTGTAAAGAAAGGGTCGAATAGTTTAGATTGAATTGAGAACGGAATTCCCGAACCATTATCAGCAATACGAATTGCAATATTGCTAGCTGATAATTCTGTAGAAATTGTAATTTGAGGATTAAAATTGTGATTCTTATTAAATTCATCATCTAATGAATCGATTGCATTAGCCAGAATATTCATAAAGGCTTGATTCAATTGTCCAGCATAACAATCAACTTTAGGTAAAGAAGAATATCTTTTAATCACCTCAATTCCGGGATGATTTAGTTTTGCTTTCAAACGGTTATGCAAAATTAGTAACGTACTATCGATACCTTCATGAATATCTACTTGCTTAAGTTCAGCTTCATCAAGTCGTGAGAAATTTCGCAGCGATAGAACTATTTCTTTAATTCTTTCGGTTCCATTTTTCATTGAACGAAGCAGTTGGATAAAGTCTTTTTTGAGAAAATCTAATTCAACCGCTTCGATTTCTGCCTCGATTTCTTCTACTGGATTCGGATAATTTTTTTGATAAAGTTCGATGATTCTAATTAAATCTTGAGCATATTGATTCGCAGGAATAATATTGCCATATATAAAGCTTACAGGATTATTTATTTCATGGGCTACACCTGCTACCATTTGACCGAGAGCAGACATTTTTTCGCTTTGAATTAGTTTTGATTGAGTGCGTCTAAGTTCCCCAAGAGTATCTTCTAAATCTTTTGCTTTTTGTCGCAACTTTAATTCTGATTTTCTTAAAGCACTTTCTATTTGTTTGCGTTTATAAGCTTCTTTGATTAATTCGTTGTCTATTTGTTCGTTTAGTGTAGCAAAATTCTTGTTAGCAGAAGTACGATTTTCTAAACGTATAAGGATTATAGCAGGAGAAGAAGGAGATGATGGTTCAACAACAGCTCCTTCACAACGACAAGCTAATATTCTTCTATCAGGTTGGCAAAAATTTAAACAACCAATAATCATTTGACGACTTTTAGAACAAGCTTGTAGATAATGAATTACTTCATTTGATGGCTCATTCACGATGTCGTAAAGCAATTTATTCTCTAATTGCTTACTTTTATAACCTAGTATCTTTGTTAAAGCTGGATTTATCTTCAAAACTTCTCCTTTACTGTTTAACAGTATTAAAGGTTCTGGAAAAGTTCGTGCAAGCTTTGTGAAATTTTCGCTATTCATATAGTTTATTGAAATTAAAATTTAGGTATTGCTTATAGTCGTTGCTTTGAAATTTACGCAACTAAACAATACCTTGATTAAGGTAGATGATAAATTGAGAAAAAACTGTTTTAAATTAATTACTTTAGAGTTGATAATCCTGAAGCAAGATTTAAATTAATTACTTAAAGTATTCTCTACCAAAAGCATCCTCAGCTTCTTCCGTAAGTTCTAAGTAAACCACAACTCTGCATCCAGAATCACCCCGAGCAATAGTTTCTTGTAATTCAACTTTAGCATAACCTAAATTTTCAGCCGCAATAGAACCAAAAACATTAGAAGTCATCATACACATCGAAGGACGATTCAAAACTTTATCCCCAAATGGACAAATATGGTTCCCAAATACTATTTTTTCATCGCTTTCTTCAATAATATAAAAATCACCTTGAATGCGTTTTTTCAAATCGACTAAAACTTTACCAAGTTGTTCGCGAGAAAGATTATTTACTTTTAGAGCAGATTTATATTCTTCATTTATTTGTCTACCCATCGTTTGACCAACTACGCTGATAAACCCTGAAGCTTCCTTTAAACCAACTACATTCTCTAAAGTTCCGGACAATTCTCGAACTAAGGTACGAAGAAATATATCACGCTCTAATTCTACATTAACTGCTTTCAACGAAGTTTCAGTAAGAGGGGATTGTGTCATGATGAGATTTGTCAAATCAACTGATAAGGTTAATACATATTTATAATTCCCTAAAATATCTGTAAAATATCATTACTGACATTATTGTTAAATATGCAGATATTTGGGCATAAATTGCCTTTATTTACGATTTGGAGGCATTTTTTGCTTTCAAATGCTCTTTACCGCTTTCTTATAATTCATACATCTATATTAGAGAATGGCTTACTTCTTATTTTTGATAATTGGCTTTGTAATTATTTGGTTCGCGATAAATATTAAAGAAGAAGTTCTTCGTATATCTGCTGCTATTATGGGAAGTCTAATCACAATATGGGGTTTTACTCTAAGTCCTACAGCTTTTCAAATAGCAATTGAGCTTCTAGGAGTGATATCTGTGTTTACTTTCTGCATGCGTTGTTGGGCTAAGGATTAAGATGGGGAGATAAGGGACAAGGAAAGTTAGAATTCTGAAAATTGATAATTGTTAACTGCTAATTGTTTTAAATAATGTCAGTAATAGAAGAAATTAATCACGGAAACGCTTTAATTATTGGTGCTACGAGAGGGATTGGTTTAGGTTTTGTAAAAGCTTTATTGCAAGATAATAATATTGCAAATATTGCTAAAATATATGCGACTTATCGCAGTACTAACTCTGCTAACGAACTAATTTCATTGCAAAAAGAATATCCCCAAAAATTAGTTTGTCTTCCAATGGATATTACCCAAGAGTCGCAAATCTCCTCAGCAGTAGAAAAGATAAGCGCAGAAACAGACAAGCTGCATTTAGTCATTAACTGTGTGGGAATTTTACATGAAGGTGAAATGCAACCCGAAAAAAGCCTCCGACAAATTAATCCCGAAAATTTGATGCGCTATTTTCAGATAAATAGTATCGGAGGAATTTTATTAGCCAAACATTTACAGCCTTTATTTAAACATAAAGAAAAAAATATTTTCGCCTGCATTTCTGCCAAGATAGGGAGTATCGGCGATAACCGCTTGGGTGGATGGTACGGATACCGAGCATCCAAAGCAGCATTAAACATGTTCATGAGAACTACAGCAATAGAATACAGTCGCAGATGCCCCAAAACTATAATAGTTACCTTACATCCAGGTACAACAGATACCAAACTTTCACAACCATTTCAGCGCAACGTACCACCAGAAAAGTTATTCTCCGTCGAACATACCGTTAAGCTATTACTCGGTGTAATTTCAAACCTGAAGCCAGAAGACAGCGGCGAGTTTTTCTCCTGGGATGGGAGCCGTTTACCCTGGTGAAGGGAGGAAGTTAGGAGTTAGGAGTTAGGAGTTAAGAGTTAGGAGTTAGGAGTTAAGAGTTAG
>CAKZYM010000266.1 GCA_937884685.1 uncultured Calothrix sp. | reverse complement strand
CTGTTTATGGAAATGTTGCAGAAGGAATTACAATTGCTGATGAAGTTCCAGACCAGGGTGATGTTAAGGATATCCGAGTTTACAACAATCTCGTTTATGGAAATGGCAAGTTAGGTGTAAATAGTGGTGCAGGGATTTCGGTAACTAGTAACGTTAGCGATGTTGAAATCATTAACAATACGGTAGCTAAGAATGTTCAATCGATTGTGATTGATGGTAGTGATTACACTAAAGGTGATAGAATTTCTGGCGTTACAGTGCGTAATAATATCTTCGCTGATGCTAAATTCCGCAACGGTTTAATTGAAGATGCAGATGATGTTGTACTAGATAACAATCTGTTTACAGATAAGTTTGAAGAACTCTACGAAACAGGAAATGGACTCAAGAACTTCAAAGAATCAAACAACAGTGAAGTAAAATCGGCTGGTTTCTTAAATTCAAAAGGTAACGATTATCGTTTATCTTCAAATTCCCCAGCAATAGATAAAGGTTCCGATTCAATTCCCGATTATGCTGCTAAAGATAAAGATGGAAAAAAACGGTTAGCTGACAAAGCTCCCGATATCGGTGCTTATGAGTATCCGAATTCAAAATAGCTAATTTCTAAATCTTCCAGCTAAAATATTAGTCTTTATATCCCCCCTCTCCTTAATAAGGCTACGGTGTACACAGAAGTCTTAAAATCCTATCTGGAAGCGGCTTTCAAGTTCAGATAAAAATCGCTGAAAACCTGTCATTGCGAGCGAAGCGAAGCAATCGCAAGGTGTTGAGATTGCTTCGTCGTTCCTCCTCGCAATGACGATTTAAGGGGGTTAAAATCCCTGAAACGTATGTGGGGAGTACTTGTGTGTACACGGTAGCCTTAATAAGGAGAGGGGATGGGGGTGAGGTGAGGTTTCTGCTCTGTTTAAATCAACAAAAAATTGACAAAATAGTAATTTTTCCAAATCTAATTTTTTCTCAAAAACTTGATTAAATATAAAGGTGGAGCAAATATCCAAAATACGGTAATAGATAGCATTACTATCAAAGAAATAAACTTATCTTCTGGATATAGACTAGGATTAAACAACTTAAACCTTATCCAATTAATTAAAAAAGATATAGAAAATAAAGAATATATAATAATTAAAATCTTAAATGCACCCAGACTTTCTAGATTCATAAAACTATATATCTAAATCATAAATATTCTGCGAAATCCCTATTCTATTTTTTGAATATCTTCTAGTCTCGCTAATAACAGGTCGCTGATAATTACACCAATTAACTTATCATTTTTATCAAATACCGGCACGGAATAACTTGTTAACAGAATATCCTCACCTGCTTTCCCGATATCAAAATAAGGAGCGCTCCAAGCTGGTTTTCCTTGCTTTACCGGAACGTCATACCAAACAGCATTCGCATATATAAACCCTTTGGCAATATCTTTCTTTTTAAATCCATTCTCATCTCTTAACACAACGGGACAAGAACATAGTATTTCAGGTAAGAAAGCAAACGCACTAGCAAATATTTCTGGATTGTTTTGTAAATGATTCTTTAAAGTAGTAAAAATATAATCGATATCTGAAGGAATATATCCAAAAGAAGAAACTAAGTTTTCGGTAGCTTCTTGTATGACTCTTCTTGTTTTTTCGTTACGATTAACTACTGCTTTATCTTTAAAAATAGCAAAATAGCTTTTTAAATACGAAACATCAAAATTCACATTTTGAAACATGTTATTCATTTTTTACTCATGCTATTTCTGATTTTTTTCAATGAAGGAATGATGCACCGCTACTAATAATTAGTAAGGTGCATCATGCTATATAAAATATCAGCATCTCTCAAAATATAGAGATACTTACGATTGCTGAAATCTAGCTTAGTCTAGGAACAGAAGGGAAGAAAAGAGGAATTAATCTCTTAATTATTAATATCACACAAAGAGTTCATGCAATAAAAAAATCATTTCAAAAATGATGTATTTATACAAATTTTTGGTAAATCTTTAGATATGCAATATATTTTTATTCTTAAGCAAATAAAATTATATCATATTTTATATTCAAATTTATATTACGATTGATTGATGGTAACTATATAAAAACTAAGATAAGCACTTAGAATTTCCAAATGCTGCTGTGTTTTTATAGATTTTCTGTTTTCTTATTTATGAAGTATTAGTTATAACAAACGTAGTTGCGTATTTTCTTTATCTACAGAAGTTTTAGCATCTGAATCATGATGATTATCCAAGAAATCTAATAAGTCTTCATCATTACCTAATAAGCTGTGTGCTGCTTGCATCATTGAATCAGCTATATCTTGAAGGTCTTCACGGTTATTTAAGTAAGTTTTCAATGCTTCCATTGGGTCAATACTACTACTAGCACTCAATTCCGGAACCCTGGGACGAGCTAACTGACTTACCAATTCTGGGTGAATAGTATAAGTATGCGCTGGACTTAATATTTCCTGCAACGAAGTATTATCAATTAAATCTAGCTGTTCCGAACGCAGCTTGTAAACTAATCTGACAACAGCATCTTCAATATCATTTTTGGCTACAGATTTCGCTATCTTATCTAAAGGGTCTTCAGTTTTTGATACATCAACTTCAATGGTACGAAAAACGCGAACATCTAGGGGACAAAATTCCCATTTAGCATTACCCGACTCAACTTCAACCATTACATAGCCTTTGTCTTCCTTTTCTTCGCTAAAATCAACCCGTTCGATGCTTCCAGGGTATATTACCGGAGGTCTGTTCGACTTATTCAAATTTTGATGACGATGTACGTGTCCCAAAGCGACATAATCAAAGCAGGGACGTGTCAGCAGAGATAAAGGAAGAGTAAAACCCTTTCCTACTGCTAAAAAACGTTCCGCTCCCAAGTTTGCATTATCAGCCATTAAATGAGCTAAAAGTACAATTGGTATATCGGGATCAAGACGACGAATTTCCCCTTCCAATACAACTTGTAAGCGTTCGGTTAACAGTTCATTGATTTCTCCAAGGGATAAACCTTGGGTTTCTTGACGAGTCATTAAAGCAGAACGAGTTAACCAAGGTAAAGTAATTACCTGTACTTCACCGCTACGAGTTTGAATATTATGGGTATCTAAAGTATCCCCAACAATCACCCCAGGTACACCCAAAGTACGGTAAATACACAAACTAGCTCCACCTTGTCCTTGAGAATGCTGGTCGTGATTTCCTACAAGTAGTACAGTGGGAATTTGAGCGTCTACTAAGCGACGAAACTGACTAGCAAACGCTTGCTGTACATAGGGTGGAGGAGTTGCATCTGGGAAAGCATCACCACCAAACAACACCAAATCCACTTCTGATTCGATAGCACGGTCAATACATATAGATAAAGTACTAACAAAATCTTCCAATCGGGTATTCAAACCAGTTTCCGGATTGATACGTCCGTGGGTAAAACCGCTTCCCATATGAATATCGGAAAGATGTAGGATTTTAATCATAGGTTAGGAGTTAGGAGTTAGGAGTTGGGAGTTAGGAGTTAGGAATAAAATATTAATTCCAGTAAATTATAATTTCAAATTTACAACTATATTTTCATACCATTTCAACAAATTATCAATATAAATCGAAACTAAAAAGACGTTGTATTACAACGTCTCTACATCATTTATTATATGCACCATCCTTAATCGAAAAAGGCTCAATATTTTATTAAAAATCTTAACTCCTAACTCCTAACTCCTAACTCCTAACTATTAAATATGAATCCCACATTCAGTCTTACCACTACCTCTCCATCTTCCATCACGTTCGCTTTCACCTTCGGCTACTCTGGTAGTGATAGGTTCATCTCCGATGCTGGGATAACCTTGGTCGTGTAAAGGATTGTAAATTACCTTATATTCTTCAACAAAATCCCAGGTTTCTTTACGAGTCCAGGTAGCTAAAGGATTTATTTTAAGACGACCTTTTTTATCTAATTCAAAAATTGCCATGTTTGCACGAGTTGGTGCTTGGTCTCTCCTCCGTCCGGTTATCCAAGCAACGGTATCAAGCTCGTCTAAACCTCTTTGTAAAGGTTCAATTTTAGTCACATCGTGGAATTTTATAATGTCTTTATCCCAAAGTGCTTCACCGTATTTAGCAGTAAAAGCTTCGCGACTATCAACTTCCTGGTTTTTATAAACTTGCAAATTAACGTTATAAAGCTGTTTAACTTTCTCTACTAATTCCAAAGTTTGGGGAAAATGGAATAATGTATCGAGAAAAATTACAGGTGTCTGCTGTTTGAGTTCGCGATAGAGAATGTCAGTAATGACAATATCATCAACATTAAAAGCACTAGTTTGCACTAATCCAGTAGAAATATTTTCCGCAGACCATGCCAAAATTTCTCTTGGATGAGCAGTTTCATATTTTTGGTTCAACTCTTCCAAGTTGAAATCACTTTTCTTGGTAGATGCGGTCGAAGTAGTCATAACAATTAATCGCTCAAATGCTTGCATCGTAAGGATAATGTAATTCTACCGCACAAAGGCACATATTCCGGTCGGGATTAAGCAGTTAACAGTGAACAGTGAACAGTGAACAGCGAACAGTTAACAGTTTGGAGTTATGAGTAAGAAGTATCACAAAACATCTGACCGAACAGCACCATTCTCAACAACCAACCTATTATTGAATTCTCAGGCTAATACACAAAGTCTGATAAATCAGACTGAGCAAGGCTTTTAGTGCGTTTTAACGTACTTTGTATATTAGCCTCGGAATTAATTCCGAGAAGGGTATTCGGGCTTAACGATAATGGTGCAAGATGTAAGAAGTATGGGAACTTCCCTCACTCTCTCACTCAATTTTCTTCCCCCTCTTGCCCATCCCTGCGATTCTCCGCTGTAGTAATTACTAAGTAATATTGAGTAATTTTAAGTTTTAAGATGATTTTGTAGATAATTATACGGAATATTGATATTCTCAGAAAAGGTTAGAAAAATTAATGGTTTTGAAATATGAAGGAATCAAAAGTCCCAAATCCGCTTAAAGAATCATTCCTCATGGGTACTTTGATGATGATTACTGGTGCGAGTGTAATCACTATCATGAATATGTTTTAAGGTAAACAATTTTTTGGTCAATACAAAATTAATCGACCCCTCTCAAGCTACGAGTGGGGTTAAGTCAATTTTAGATTTTAGATTTTAGATTTTAGATTTTAGATTTTAGATTTTGGATTAAGAGTTAGGAGTAAAAAGTTATAAATTATCATCTTGCTTTCCTTTTCTAATCTCCAATTCTCAATTCCCAATTCTCAATTCTCTACTTGTTATTATTTATGAATAATAGGAATTTCAATGATAAAACTAGTTCCTTTGCCAAATGCGGATTCACAAAACAATTTTCCACCATGTTTTTCTACAATAATCTGGTAGCTGATTGATAAACCCAACCCAGTACCTTTCCCTACTTCTTTAGTGGTGAAAAAAGGGTCAAAAAGTTTTGATGTTACATTGTTAGGGATACCTGAGCCGTTATCTAAAATAAATATTTGAGCGGTATTCGTATTTATTTGCTTTGTGTAAATAGTGATTTGAGGAATAAAATTTTCAGAAAAACCATTTTTTTTTATTTTTTCTTCTAACGCATCTATTGCGTTAACTAAAATATTCATAAATACTTGATTTAGTTGAGAAGGATAACATTCAACTAAAGGAAGATTACCATATTCTTTTATAACTGCAATACCATCTGTATAAGATTTGAGCTTCAACCTATTTTGCAAAATCATTAACGTAGAGTCTATCCCTTCGTGAATATTGACCTCTTTGAAATCAGCTTCATCCAAACGAGAAAAGTTACGTAGCGATAAAACAATTTCTCTGATTCTCCTAGTACCTTCTTCCATTGAGCGAAGAATATTATTTAAATCTTTTTCAACAAAATCAAGTTCTATAATTTCAATTTCTTCTTTAATTTCTGGTACTGGATTAGGATAATGTGTTTGATATAAATCTAGAAGTCCGATTAAATCTTTGGTATGTGCTTCAAGAAAAGAAATATTTGCATGAATAAAGTTTGCAGGATTATTAATTTCGTGAGCTACACCTGCTACCATCTGACCTAAACCAGACATCTTTTCTGTTTGAATTAATTGGGCTTGAGTAAGTTTTAATTCTTGTAGTGTTTGTTCTAGTTCCTTCGCTTTTTCTTGTGCTTGAATTTCTGCTAATTTGCGTTCAGTTATATCAGTTGCAACACCAAGGTATTGCTTAACATTACCGTCTTTTTTTCGATGAAAAATGGTTTGTCTATCGTACAACCAGCGATAGTTAGAATTAGAATCTTTCACACGATATTCGATTTCTAAAATATCACCATCAGCCGCTGCCAAAATTTTTTGTTGTTGATAAATAATTTTTTCAATATCTTCTGGGTGAACTATTTGAAACATCATTAAGTCTCCAAAAGCTCTAATTTGTTTTCTCGAATAGCCAATTAGTTGTAGGACTTGTTTATTTTCGTAAATATTTATTTGTTCTTCAATATCATAGATATAAAGAACGTTAGGAGAAGAATCAGCAATACTTTGAATAAAATGCTGACTGGCTTTTAGTTTTTCCTCTGCTTGTTTGCGTTCGGTAATATTTAAAGTAGTTCCTATTAATCGATAAACCTGACCTTGACTATCTTTAATGGGATTAAGAGTTGTTAAAAAACACATTTCTCTACCCTGCAACATCAAATTTTCTTCATAAGTAATAGCTGTACCCGTTTCTACACATTTTTTACATCTTGGATATATATCTGTTGCTGCTTCAAGACCAAATAATTCTTTTACTGTTTTTCCAAAAACTTCAGCAGCAGATAAACCCATCATTCGCAGTCC
>CAKZYM010000265.1 GCA_937884685.1 uncultured Calothrix sp. | reverse complement strand
GTAATATCCATTACCATGCCATCCCAAACAATATCACCGTTAGCTTGCTTTTCTGGTCTAGCATGTCCTTTCAACCACTTCAATTCTCCTGAAGAGGTCGTAATTCGCCATTCATGCTTCCAAAGCTGCAAATTTTGAGCGGAATTTGCTATCGATTGCTGTAATATTGGCAAATCATCTGGATGGACTTGGTCAAAAATACTGTGAACATTTCCTTGAATCTGTTCTGGTTTTAATTCAAATAACTCGTAACAGCCAGGACTAACATAAGAAAAATAATTAGATCCATCGGGACGCAATGTATATTGATAAATCATTCCCGGAACGTTAGCAGCCATTTTTTCAAGCCGTGCTTCTGTTTTATGTAGCGATTCCTCGACTTGCTGTCTTTCTGTAATGTGGGCTTGCAATTTTTGATTTGCTGCTTCAAGTTCAGCGGTGCGACTTTGTACTTTACTTTCTAAATCTTGCTGGTACTGACGCAACTTCTCTTCAATTTGTATTTTGTCGCTGATATCAATCATCAGCCCACCCCAAATAATATCGCAACCAGCTTGTTTTTCGGGTCTTAATAGGCACCTAACCCACTTACATTTACCAGATTGTGTAATTACCCTACCTTCCCAAAACCACGGTAGTAATGTATCTGCTGAAAGCCTCATTGATTCTAAATAAGAATCTCGGTCATCTGGATGAATTAAATTGAATACTACGCTGAAATCTTGTTCTACTTTTTGAGGTTCTATTTCCAGAAATCTCCGACAACCAGGACTAATATAAGGAAATGACATTTCCCCAGTTGCATCCAAACGAAACTGATAAATAACTCCCGGTACAGTTGCTGCTAGCTTTCGGAAACGTCTTTCGCTTGCTGTTAATGCTTCGCAGCAACGCATTTGCTCTGTAACTTTCTCGGATGAAAAAATAATTCCGCTTATTTCACCGTTGTCTTGATTCCAAGGACGACATTCCCACTTTATCCACTCTATTTCACCATCAATACCCGTAATTTTGTCAGCTTCACAGCTTGCTACTGCACCAGTCAAACAACGCTGGTGAATCATCTTCCATCTATCCGAACTCTGAGGAAATATTTCGTAATAGCAACGACCTATCAAACATTCACTATTCAAACCGTAATCTGACAACCACTTGTGACTTGCAGCCATCAAACACATCTGAGTATCAAACATGGCAACAGCTACAGGTAGATGCTTTAGAAGCACTTGGAGCAGATGGGAACTATTTTCGGACTGTACGGGCAGATACATATAGTTGAGTGGTAGATACGCTGATAAACGCGCTTGTAATAATACTTACTTATACTGATAAAATTCCTTTTGGGAATGGCATTCAATATAACTAGACACCAACTAACTCAGCTACCGAATTTTCTCTGAATTAAGATAAATAATTTGTGAATTAACCTTTTCTGGGCTGATTCACGGGATAAACCTAATTTTATTTTTATCGAAACATATTTCTCTTATTTATTCTCATTACATCAAGAGATGATAAAAAGATTCAAAAGTTAGTTAATAAAATTATCTAATTATTTTCTTGATGATAATCAGAGCGATTTTATCTACAACATAAACATATAAATCCGCACAATTAGTAAATTCATATAATAAGACGATTGATTATTTTTGTTTGCAAAAATTTATATCTTTACGTTTATATGTATATTCTTACAAAAATTTACTTAGTTATAATTAACTTTATTAAACATAGATTACAACTAATAAATTTTATAATTATTC
Organism: uncultured Calothrix sp.; assembly: GCA_937884685.1. Taxonomy (GTDB): domain Bacteria; phylum Cyanobacteriota; class Cyanobacteriia; order Cyanobacteriales; family Nostocaceae; genus Rivularia. The sequence goes on along the minus strand of CAKZYM010000265.1, from coordinate 5,105 downwards.
GTTAAGTTGGTAGTGCAAAATAAAGAGTAGGATAAATCATGTGGAGCCGAGATTATAACTTCAGGTAATGCCGGTTCAAATCCACCCAACCGTCCTTTGTCTTTTGTCATTTGCCTGAAAAGGTAATAGCAAAAAAACAGAGTAAATTCGAGCAAAGCGGTGAAAACCTAAGCTAGGCAATAATTAATATGTCCCTATGATGCAAAATATTTTGCTAGCTGTCTCAGGATTGGGACATGCAGAAGAAATGCTTAAATCCATGGAGGAAATACCATCAATTCAACGAGCAAAAGTTACCGTTTTGCATGTTGTTCCTCCACAAACCACCGCCGAAACAATGACAGCTAAGTGGGAAGAAGGCGGTAGAATTTTAGCGAGCGCTATTCAAAAGTTGCAGCTAAATCCCAATCAAGTTAATTCTGTACTGCGTCAAGGTGAACCCAAAGATGTCGTCTGTCAAGTTGCAGATGAAATCGATGCCGATTTAATTATCATGGGTTCAAGAGGACTCAAACGCTTGCAATCAATTTTGGCTAATTCTGTTAGTCAGTACGTGTTTCAACTGTCTCGTCGTCCAATGTTGCTGGTTAAAGATGACATTTATGTCAAAGCAATTAACCGGGTTATGGTGGCAGTTGACAAATCAGATGCCTCACAGTACTGTTTAGACTTGGCTTTGTCTTTGCTAAAAGATATCAAAGGCAGCCAGTTGATTTTAACTCATGTCATGACTGACCTGAAAAGTCCATCAGCAGAAACCGCAGAACTTAACCCTGAAAAACACCCTATTTTGGCAGCAGCAGCAAATGAAGCTCAGAAACAAGGTGTTAGCTCTCGCAGTATACTCAGCATTGGCAAACCGGGAGAAAAAATTTGTAACTTAGCAGAAGAGATGAACGCGGACTTATTATTAGTCGGTTCTCCTGACCGTCGTCCTTCGATTGCTAAGAATTTTGTCGATTTGGATAAGCTTATAGGTGCTTCGCTGTCTGATTACGTCAGGATTAATGCGACTTGTCCAGTTTTATTAGCGCGTACTGCCGCAGATTAAACGCTATTTTACCTTCAATTCATTTAACTATAGATTTCGCGGTTGATAGATAAAACCCCTACACTTATAAATAGTGCTGGGGTTTTTCCTTTCAAAGCATCAAGTATTAATTAAGAATCGTTTCTTCCGCTTTCACGGCTAACTGTTAAGGTGTAAAGTAATACTAAAAAAATTGCGGGAACTAGTACGAACAGAATGCTCGCAATGAATCCCAAATCATTAGTTTGCATAGTTAAAAAGCCTCTCTTTTTATTTGCAGCCACTAGTTTTAGAATACCATTACTAATGCTTAAGTGATTGATATCAGAAAAGACAGCTTAAAAGATATAATCCTCAAGGCTTGGTTGCTACACTTACGGCACCACTAACTAAGGTTTGACAAGCGAGACGGTAATTTTCCGGCTTTTTTTTCAGTATTTTTTTTTCGACATCAGTGCGAGGTGAGAGATTTTCAATCCCTTCTGTTATCTCTACGATACAGGTACCACATTGACCTGCTCCTCCACAATTCATCATTTTTCCCCATACTTTATAGATATCAATATTGTTTTGCATGGCTTTCAATCGCAAATTCGCACCATCAGCCGCAATTACTTCTTTATTTTCTTTAACGAAATTAATGTTACCCATAAGTTAATACCCTGTTTAATATTTTCCTGACAATAAATACTATATCTATTATCTAACTTATTACAAAAAGTTAAGAAATATCAATTTTTGCAAAGAATACGTGGCAAAAAATAAGACAGACCTGTAGAGCCTGTCTAAAATTTTATTTTCTGGTCAACTTGCGCCGCGTTAACTTACTTGAAACCTACAGCAGCTTGCCAAACAAAAGCTAGTAACAAGAAGAAAACGGGAATAACTGGGAGAACATCTACCAAAGGGTCAAAAACTTGATAAGCTTCTGGCAATTTCGCTAATAATACTGTTACTTCCATGTTTGTTTAAATCCAAGTATCCAACATAGTTTTCATATTTGAGCAATATTTTAACATGATTGGTGTATGGGAAGTTGCCTAGAAAAAATAAGTGATAGATAATTTTTAATAAATAATTTAATTGAAATTTTTAGCATAAAAGCAGTTTTAAATTTAGCTGTTAAGCTTTTAAGGCAATTTAAATTGTAAATTCGGTTCCTTTTTCTAGTTCTAATGATACGTTGATTTTCACTTATTGGATAAGAAGTAAGTATTGCTAAAAACTTACGTGAAATAACCGTGAAATCACATTTAATCTTCCCCATAGTAAATGCTGAGAAATGATAACTGTTTACTTCAACCAGTGACCAAACTCTTCAGTAAAGGTATCGTTCAATATGCTTGCTCGAATCTTCTGGGTAAACCTAATCAACTCGGTAATATTGTGAATACTTAATAACGTATAAGCTAACATTTCGTGCGCTCGTATTAAATGAGATAAATAAGCCCGAGTAAAGTTTTGACAGGTGTAGCAAGGACAAGTTTCATCAAGGGGAGTAAAGTCTTCACGAAACTTTGCGTTCTTTATGTTCCATCTTTCCCCTTGAACAACAGCTGTACCATGTCTGGCCCAGCGAGTGGGAATTACGCAATCAAATAAGTCAACTCCGGAAGCTATAGCCAGCACCATTTCCTTATGGGTACCCACACCCATTAAATAACGGGGTTTATGAGCGGGTAATAAAGGTGCTGTCTGTCGGACAATTTCGTGAATTAATTCTGGTTCTTCCCCTACGCTGACACCACCAATTGCATATCCCGGTAAATCTAATTCCGTTAAAGCATTTGCTGCACTCGAACGTAAATCGGCGTAGATTCCACCCTGTACTATTCCAAACAATGCTTGCTCGCTACGATTATGAGCTTCTATGCATCTCAATAACCAACGATAAGTACGTTCTGTAGCAGCTTCCACTTCCGTGCGATTAGCTGTAGCAGGAGGACATTCATCAAATGCCATGATGACATCTGCACCCAAAGTATTTTGAATTTCTATTGATTTTTCTGGCGTTAAATTAATAATTTTTCCATCATGGGGAGAGCGAAAACTTACTCCTTCTTCAGTAATTTTACGCATTTCGCTCAAACTAAAAACCTGAAAGCCACCGGAGTCAGTAAGCATGGGTTTGTCCCAACCCATAAACTTATGTAAACCTCCCCCTCCTGCTACAATCGCCTCGCCCGGTTGTAGATGGAGATGATAAGTATTTGACAACACCATCTGCGCTCCAGTTTCCTGTAATTGGTCTGGAGTAATGGTTTTGACGTTTGCCAGAGTTCCCACCGGCATGAAGCGTGGAGTTTCGACTACACCATGAGGGGTAGAGAATATCCCAGCACGCGCTGAAGTGTTGCTACATTTAGCAAGACGTTGGAATGAAAAATTTGCACTCAAAATTAAGAAAACCGAGACTGTTCTGTTAATGATTTAACTTATTAAACCAAATTTAGAACATATCTGAACTATCATCATCAATTTCAGCATCCCATTTTGCCGACAATACCTGTTCCATCATTGCTTCAATGGCATTGGCATTCCAACAACGTTCCTGTCGCTCCTGCATTGGGGTAGAAAGAGGAATCAAGCGCAATCGCATCCCTTCTTGAACCAAATCAAAACAGGCTTCCTTCTCGGACGACTGATGAAGTTCTAAATAATCAAAACTGTAAACGTTTAAATAAAGTGCATTATTAGCCACTAACGTAGAGCGTCGGGGATTCGCGAAAACTTCCATTACATCCCCTTCTCCCTCACCGCAAACCTCACCATCTTGGGTGTAAGCATAGCGGACATGACCCAAATCTCCTAGCAATCGTCGCATATCAAGTTTATTTACGATAACGCCTGTATTGACAATGCACGGAGCTGGTATCTTGGTCTCGGGTAGATGGTGATTCATAATCAAATAGCTTTTTGAGCAAAGGTGAAGTACAACGTTATAGCCTGCATAACCAATGACTCAGCGATAATCTATGCCTTGCAATATATAAATATCAGATATGGCGGGGCAATTGCTAACAGTCGCTGATATTAATTACTAGCTTTTCTTTCAAAGTACAAAAAACACTACCACCGATTAAAATACAATTTTTTATGCTTCATGAAAATGTTATAAATTTTACTTCCTTATTTTTTCCTACTTAGATAAGCATAACAAATTTTTTGGCTCAGTTTCTCATACAAGTAAATCTTATTTCAAGTTTTAAAATTTGATACTGTTGTTTGTGCGGTAATCGTAAGTGCCATTATTAGAGTTCTACTTAAGTAATAATTTTGACAAGTATGAATGTTCGTTACCTCTGGTGGAAAAGTCAATTTTTGAGTCTAGTAGCAAGTATTATATTTTATACTTCTATTCCAATGCCTTATGTGGAAAACTTGGAGTTTGCCGGGGTAGCTCGTTTTGCAACGCTGATAGGAGTCATGATTGGAGCATTGTTAGGATTATTTGATATTGTAGCTAATTTTTTGGGAATGTCAGTATTAACTCGCAGTGCATTGGTGGTGGCAATCTGGATTGCAATTACGGGAGGACTGCATTTGGATGGAGCAATGGATACTGCCGATGGGTTAGCCGTAACTGATAATCAGCGACGTTTGGAAGTAATGAGCGATAGCGCGACAGGAGCTTTTGGAGCAATGGCAGCTATTGTTGTAATTTTGCTTAAAACAGCAGCTTTAACAGAAATTCAAGAAAATCGTTGGCTGATAATAATCGCCGCTTGTGCATGGGGGCGTTGGGGTCAGATACTGGCTATACAAAGGTATGATTACCTTAAGCCAACTGGTAAGGGTGCATTTCACAAGCAAGCTATCCGTTCTTATAAAGACGTTTTACCTGCAATTTTTTTACTCTTAAGTTTAATTTGTGTAAAGCCGATATTTAGCCAATTTAGCCAAAATACTCTTTTGGTATCAGCAACCATGATAATTGCAGGAATTACAATCTCCTTCGTTACAGGTGCTTGGTTTAACTATAAATTAGGTGGTCATACGGGTGACACTTACGGTGCAGTAGTAGAATGGACTGAAGCACTGTTTCTTTGTGCGATGACGATTCAGTGAGCAGTGA
>CAKZYM010000264.1 GCA_937884685.1 uncultured Calothrix sp. | reverse complement strand
CCACAAGAGTTTTATAATATAGTTGTGTACCTCATTTAACTGCAAACTGCTGTATCTTATAAATTTCCTGATTCAACTCTTCTAAAGAAACAGTCAAACGCTCAAAACACAATTTAAAATTGTAATTAACATCTTCCTCAGACCATTTCAAACTCTCAATCGAATCATTCATTGTAAAATAACGAAACCCTTCATAAGCAGGACAATACTTTTCAATAATCGGAACTGCACCACACATAATAGATTCAAAAAATCGATAAGTCCAAATATAATCGCCACTAGGACAAAGTACAAATTGAGAATTAGCTAATAAACGAAAATATTCTTCATCCCAAGCTTTTACAGGAAACAGTCGTCCGCGATTTGATGACCAAAATACAACCCCATTTAATTCTGTTTTATAAGTACTTGGTAAAACTGGTAAATTTAACCGTCTGAATGATTTATTTACCAACCGAATCACAAAACGCTGTTGAGTAGGAAGTTGAAACCGAGAGTTTGAAAAATTATTTTTAAACCATTTTTCTAAAGTATTTTTGCGTTTTTCAGTAACCAGACCAGCAAAACAAATTTGAATATCCCGCTTATCAGACCAAAGATTACGACAATAATTAAAACTTGCGTGAGGAAAAATTAAAGTTCGTTTTAGAGAACCTATTTGCGAACTAGGACGAGTATGATTAAAGTTAACAGAATTCAATATTGGAAATTATTCAATCCCGACTTGATATTCTAAATTAAAAATATCTTTCAATAGAGAAAACTTGTTTTGATGTTCTTCTGAAATATGTACTGTATAGTCAGATTCCATCAAAGCATGAGTTAGTCTTATTGCTTGGAGATACTGTAGCGGAAGATTAATGGCAAATTTTTGATTAAATTGTGAGACGGTCATGCGATTTTAGATTCTAGATTTTGGATTATCTAATTTTTCATAATCTGTAGAAACGTAAAATTTTACCTCCGTCCAAATATTTAATTAATATCTAATAAATACTATTATCGCTAAAATACTACTAACAAAGTAATTTCACCCCTACCCTAATCATGTCAGATAAAACCACGCGGCGTGAATTCTTAATTACCAGTGCAGCTGTTGCTGGTGGTATTGTTGGATGTAACTCTTTACAGCAAAATTCTGCTAGCAATGCTGCACCACCTGCAAAAATGCCAGAACAAGTTTTGGGTAAAACTGGTGTAAAACTTCCTATCTTTGGTTTGGGTGGTGCTGGACAAACACCTTTATCTAAAAATGGAGCAGAACGAGAAGCTGTTGAACAAATTGAAAAAGCACTACAGCTTGGTATTCGTTACTTTGATACTGCTGCTAGTTACGGTCCCAGTGAAGATTACATGGGAAAAGTGCTTCCACCTCATCGTAAAAAAATCTTTTTAGCGAGCAAAACAGCAGCTAGAGATAGAGACGGTGCTTGGAGAGAATTAGAAAACAGTTTAAAAAGATTAAACGTAGATTATCTCGATTTATGGCAATTGCATCACGTTTCTTTCTCCGAAGAACTCGATACAATATTTTCTAATTCCGGAGCAATTAAAGCTATAGAAGAAGCAAAGCAACAAAAGCTGATTCGATTTGCAGGAATTACCGGACATCACGAACCCGACATAATTGCTGACGGATTGCGTCGCTATCCTTTCGATACTACATTAATTCCCGTAAACGCTGCTGACAAATACCATCCCCGTCCGTTTCTTCCCGTTGTCTTACCCGTAGCACAAGAAAAAAACGTCGGAGTAATCGCAATGAAAGTACCAGCTTACGGTCGCTTATTTAAACCCGGTGGATTGTCGGGAATGAATCAAGCATTGGGTTACACCTTATCTCAACCAGGAGTACATTGCTGTATAGTTGCTGCTGAGAACATCAAACAATTAGAAAAAAACGTCAACGTAGCGCGAAAATTCCAGAAATTGAACGATAAACAACTAGCAGCAATCGAAAAACAAGTTGCTGGAATTTGGGAAGATGGAAACTTTTTCCGTGCTTGGACGTAATCTAAGAGTTAGGAGTTAGGAGTTAGGAGTTAGGAGTTAGGAGTTTTATCTGTTCACTGATAACTGATAACTGTTCACTGTTAACTGTTAACTGCTAACTGTAAAATCTCTTCCGCAGCTCTATCACAAACCCCAATTTCTCCGACAAATTGCAGCATTTCTTGATAATCAGCTTGCATTTGCTGTTGTCGCTGTTCGTTTAATAAAAATTCCATCGCAGTTTCAACGATATTCTCAGGTGTAGCTGTTTCTTGAATAAATTCGGGTACAATTTCCCGCATTACTAATAAATTAGGTGGGGAAGCGTAGGAAATTTTGATTTTGAGAATATTTTTAGCAACCCAGTAGGTAAATGGATTTAAACGATATAAAACGACTTGGGGAATATTTAATAGTGCTAATTCCAAATTAACTGTACCCGACTTAGTAATTGCTAAATCCGCAGCAGCTAATACTTCTTTTTGCTGACTGGATACAACGGTTGCTCTTAATTGATATTTATCTACTTGTTTTTCTATTTCTTTTCTATATATTTCCAGAGATAAAGGAATCCAAAAATGTACTTCTGGTATTTTATTTTGAATTTCCCGTGCTGCTTCAAAAATTACCGGTACTAGATGCTTTATTTCTTGAGAACGGGAAGCGGGAAGAAGTGCAATACAAGTTACATTATCAGCTATTCCCAACTTTGAACGCGCAGTTTCTCTACTAGGAAAACTTTGCATTCTATCTACTAAAGGATGTCCGACCCAAGCTGCATCGGCACCTTTATTCTGAAAATAACGAGCTTCTTCTGGAAATATTGCTAGTAGCTTATCACTAATTTTTATTAATTGTTCTGTATCTTTTTCGCCGATAGAAGTCACCCAAACTTGGGGTGCAATATAGTAAACTGTAGGCACATTAGGCATATTACGGCGAATATACTTCCCCATCGGTAAATTACCTCCCATATAGTCGATAAACACGACTAAATCTGGCGGATTCTCTTTTAAAAAAGCAATTGCTTGTCGCTGTATTTTTAAAGTTGGCAATATAAAAGGTAAAGCTTCTAAAATTCCGACAGAACCAATAGAAGTAGTATTTCCTATCAAAGTTGCACCAGCAGCAGCCATTTTATCGCCACCCAAAGCCACAATTTCTAATTCCAATCCAGATGAAGCGGCTTGATTTTTAAGCGCAGTAATTAATAATGAACCTTGTAAATCTCCTGACACTTCGCCAGTACTAATAAATATTCGCATTTAAAATTTATATTTGATAGTTGTTAGTTGTTAGTTGTTAGTTGTTAGTTGTTACTGGATAGCGGTTAGAAAATTTTATATTGGATGTAATGCAGGAGTAAATTAGATTTTAATAGTGAGTAAGATATAAGATACTCCGACTACAGAGACTGATTCAAAAAATTATTTGTATTATTAGTAATAAACAACTAACAACTTTCACCGGTCGGGTTTGGATAATCAACTATCCACTATCAACTATCTACTA
>CAKZYM010000263.1 GCA_937884685.1 uncultured Calothrix sp. | reverse complement strand
CGGTGGAAAAAGTACAACTACAACCACAACAACCGTAACCGCTGGTGGTAATAGCGGTAGTGGGAATGACCTCGAATATAATTTCCGTTTTGACGAAGCTCAAATGGAAAAAATGTGGCAGAAAATGGCAGCCAACATTGAAAAATCCGTTACCGTCAAAGCCGAACAAGACGATAAACAAGCAGCGTATAACTGGGATAACTTAGAAAAATGGTTGCTCAAAGGCTATCAATCCCAAGCCAAAGACTTATCAATGCAGGTAGCCAAAGTCGAATTCATGACCAAAGCACTATCCCAGCAAATGGAAGCCAACTTTAACCAAAACTTCCAAGCTTGGGCAGGTCATTTCGACAAACGTATGAACGACTTGATGAATGGTAGAGTCAACGAACTGATTGAGGAAAGAGTTAACAGCAGAATCAAAGACAGAACCCAGGAAATCAAAAACGAAGTCGTTCAACAGATGAACAGCGACTTAGAACAGCGAGTTAATTCCTTATTAAATGTCAACTTGGCGAATAAAAATCAGGAATTAAAGAACCAAGTGGTTCAACAGATGCAGGGAGAAATGGAAAAGCGGATTGATTCGGTAGTTAATCTCAAAGTTTCCAATCAAACCCCGCAAATCAATAACTTAGTCGTCCAGCAAATTGAAACCGACATTGATAAACGCATCAACGACGTAGTTAAATTAAAAATTGCAAATCAAAATCAAGAGATTCGCAATCAACTATCCGAGCAAATCGGAAAAGATATGGACGGACGAATTGATTCCGTCGTCAACATCAAAATCGCCGACCAAAGCCAGAATATCAAGAACATGGCAGTTCAACAAATGCAGTCCGAAATCGATAAACGAGTTGAAGCCATGACTAATTTAAAACTCGGTGATTTTGGCAGAGAAATTGGAGACCGTTTAACTCAACAGGTAAATAAAGATATTGACGGACGCATCGAATCGGTAGTTAACTTAAGAATTGCCGACCGCGACCAGGGAATCAAAAACTTGGTAATTCAACAGGTTCAAGGAGACATCGACAACCGTATCAACGCAGTAGTAGATAGGAAAACCGACGATAACGTCCGTGGAATAGTAGATAACGCACTCAACGACATCGATAATCGCATCAACGTCAACTTCGACAATAAAATTCTCAACTTCCGCGACGACGTAAACTCCATAGTTGATAACAAACTATCCGAAAACGTCGGCTCCATCAAAGAGAATCTGCTCGGAGACATTAAAAATCAGCAATTCTTCCTCGACATGCAATCAATCAAAGCCGAAGTAGAAAACTTCTACTCCCGCTTAGGACAATTTGAAACCCAACTGTATCGTCGAATCAACCAAGGAGACACCGAACTTTACAATTGGACCCTCGAACAACTAGTAGCACTACAAGGATGCTTAACAGATAGACAAGCATTAGTAAAAATGTTCGACAAATTCAGCGCAGAATTAAAACAGCAATTAGACTGTGCTGATTGTGTAGACCCTCAAAGATTCACCCCATTCAAAGCCAACGTGCAGACATCTCAATTACCAGAATCAAAGTAAATTAGGTAATGGGTAATAAAAGAGAAATTTCTCATAGATATCTCCGGAAACTAAGTTTTAGCCCAGTAACTATAAGGATTTGATATTAATTCTCGAAGAGGTCTAATATAGGGACGTAAAATTTTACGTCTCTTTTCTTTTGGGTTGATTATCGAGTTTGGAATAATATTTTAACTGTTTATGGAAGTTTTATTTTGTTACTAACTCTTAAATATTATTAATTCTATTAACCCAGCTTATTAATATCTAGGGCTTGCTGAAAAAGTCTAGAAATCTCACCGACCTCAACCAAACGTGCAAGCATTTCGCAGGAATTCCAGTAACCTTTACCCACTTCTTGTAGCCAAGCATCAAATTGTTGCTGTACTTCTCTAAAGGTATAATCAGCCATTTTATCGTCATTTATTGATTAAAATTAATGATTTTCTAGACTAGGAGGCAAAGTTATTTTAAAGCCTAAATTTGAAGATAGTACGGAAATAAAAATACGTCTAAGCTTTCTTATGTTGACAAAAGTTTCTTAGATTATTAATCCTATTAATAGTACGCTTCCGTGGCACTTGAGAACACTTAATCTCCCAAGCTCATATCAAACAATTCATAGTTTAATTGCAATTGTGCGACACTAGATTTAGAGACGTTGCAATCCAACGTCTCTACAAAGATTTTACTTATCTATCAAATCAAATTAAACTTCAGCAAAATTAAAATCAGGTGCTGCCATAACGTACATAATTGTCGGTAAATTAGAAGTTCGTGCGTGCATTTGTTCGTAATATTCGGTAAAATCTCGCTTCTCTGGAGTTGCCATTCCTAAAAAGATGATATCTGCATCTCGGGACGATTCATGCAATACGGTTTCAAAGGAACGATTATTCCCTACAATAACTTCAGTTACGGCTGATATACGGAATTTTGCTAAAATTGCATTCATGTTGGTTTCTGCATCTTTTGCACCTGCTTGGTTGGGAACAACTAACTTGAGATATATTTGAGCATTGCGCCATTCGATGGTAGAGCGCAACATATGAGCAAGCAATAGCATCAAACCACCATTATCTTGCATTCCTCCCCACCATACATCTATACGTTGAAACTGCCTAAATCCTAATTCGGCATTTTCTCGCAAAACCATAATGCTACGTTTGGCTTCATGGAGTTGTGCAATCATATTGCAGTATTGGTCGCGTCTAGTTACTTGCTCGCTATCTCCCAGTAATATGATATTAGGTACCAAAGGTCCCAATCCATAGGCTTCGACAAGTTGCAGCATTCCTTCAAAGGGGTTTGGTGCAGTAACAACCCGGACTAATGCTTGTACATGTTGCTTGTTAAGCTGCTCGCGAATCGTATTTTCTAGATGGATTTGTCTGGCTAAATCTCGTCCGCTACTCGATGACACTACGCTTGATACGGTGATAAAACCGCGTTTGTGAGTTAATGCATAAGCTAGTTGAATCAGCGACCAGCGCTTATAGGGAGAACCAGAAAATACTAAAATGTTTGGTCGCCAATTTTTAGCATCTTGAACCCGGTCGATTTGGAAAAGTCCCGTCCGCAACAAAGCCATCCAAATTCCTTGACGGACATCTCCCCAAGTAGTTGTTAATTCCCGTTGATGCAGCCACAAAAATATGACTAACACAATCGCAGCCGCAACTATCGTCGCAACCGCATTGATGAGAAACATCACTCCCAAACACCCAATTCCCCCAAGCAAAGACCAAATCCAATGAACTTTAAAACTAGGTCTAAATGAAGGACTTTGCAGCAATCCTTCGATACTTGCCGA
>CAKZYM010000262.1 GCA_937884685.1 uncultured Calothrix sp. | reverse complement strand
TTACAACAAGTCTATATCGCCCAAAATAAACCCGATGCTGCTTTAGAAATATCCGAACGGGGACGTGCTAGGGCTTTTGTGGAATCACTTGCATCTCGTATATTTAGTAATAATAAACAGTTGGATAAATCTACTAAACCACCTACAATTAACCAGATTAAGCAAATTGCCAAATCACAAAACACCACTTTTGTCCAATATTCAATTATTGTTGATGAATTTAAAATCGCAGGTAAACGACAAGTCAAAGAATCACAACTCTACATCTGGGTAATCAAACCCACGGGTGAAGTCACCTTCCGCAAAGCCGACCTAAAACCATTGTGGCAAAAAGAAAATACAACATTAGATGAACTAGTGTCCACCACCCGTAAATCCCTGGGTGTCGGTGACGATGAGCGCAGCATTTTTTCTGCAAAATTTAAAAATCCTGTGAATGAAAAAATACAACGAGAAAGCTTACAAAAACTCCATCAACTGTTAGTTAAACCCATTGCTGACCTCTTACCAACTGACCCCAATCAACGTGTTACTTTCGTTCCCCAAGAAGATTTATTCCTAGTCCCCTTCCCCGCATTAATGGACTCTAAAGGTAAATACCTGATTGAAAAACACACCATTCTCACTGCACCCGCAATTCAAGTATTAGAACTAACTCGCTCACAACAACAACGAATAAAAAGTCAGCAACGGATACCAGGTAAATCTCGCCAAAATGCTCTGATAGTAGGCAATCCTACCATGCCTAAATTTAATACCATATATGGTGAGCCAGGAAAACAGTTATCATCTCTACCAGGAGCCAAACGAGAAGCAGAAGCCATTGCACCCCTATTCAATACCAAAGCCTTAACTGGTGACGAAGCCACAGAAACCGCTATTAAAGCCAAACTTCCCCAAGCAGGAGTGAATCATTTAGCTACCCACGGCTTATTTGATGGTTTCCAAGGATTACAAAGTTCCATCGCACTTGCACCCTCCTCTCAAGATAACGGCCTTTTGACTGCCTCTGAAATCCTGGATATCAAACTTAATGCAGACTTGGTGGTACTGAGTGCTTGTAATACGGGTAGAGGTGAAATTACTGGTGATGGAGTAATTGGTTTATCCCGCTCCTTATTCCTTGCTGGTACTCCCAGCGTGCTGGTTTCATTGTGGGCAGTTCCCGACGCACCCACCGCAGAATTAATGACAGATTTTTACCAAAATTTGTATCAAAAGAATCTTGATAAAGCACAAGCTTTGCGTCAAGCAATGTTGAAAATGAAGGAACAATATCCCAAAGCTCCCAGGAAATGGGCAGCTTTTACCTTGATTGGGGAAGCGGAATAAATTTGTGATTTCGCATTTGACATTAGAAGTTTATTTCTATGTAGAGACGTAGCACTGCTACGTCTTTTTCAATTGGTGGACTAATCGATTTGTGTTTTTTGCATAACCCTCATAACAGCCAGATATATAAATATATAGTTACCAGATTACTGGTGATGCATAGGTCACTTAATCATCATCAAGGTGCATTTACCGGCAGAATCCAGCTAAATTCTGCCTTTCTTAAACAGCGAATAAATATAGTAATTAGAGGAAAGAATTATGAATCAAAAATTTTTTGTAGTTGACAGCCATAAATTATATCTAAATGAAACAGTTAAGATATTGCGTTCAAAATATCCCCAAGCTGAAATAATCACGGCTGCCAATGCCATCGATTTTCTAAATCAATTATCAACATATAAACCAGATTTAGTAGTGATAGATATTTCAATTGCAGAAAAACCTGGAGAAATACCGTCAGTTAATACCGGTATGCAGCTTTTGAAAAAAATTATGCTGAATTATCCCCAATTAAATATTGTTGTTCAAAGTTCCCATATTAAGAAATTAGTGCGGATGAAACCCGAGATTGATGCTCGTTGCGGAGGTTTTACCGTAGCGGATAAAAGTCTTTCCACTGCTGAATTTTTGCAAAGAATCGATTGGGGTTTGCAGGGATTAGTTAATACTAAAGATATTCCGTATATAAATTCTGCTTCACAAGTCAAACCAGAGTGGTTGAGATTGTTGGATTTAGCTTTTAGAGAAGGATTACAAGATAGAATTATAGCCCGACATATTTGTGTTTCGGAACGAA
>CAKZYM010000261.1 GCA_937884685.1 uncultured Calothrix sp. | reverse complement strand
CACCCTACAATCCAAAATCCTTTAACCTTCTTCAATTACATTTCGTTACAGCAACCTCACAAGCAATAGGCTGCTCGTTCACATCTAGCAATCTTGAAGTAGTAAATCTATCCATCCAATTTCGTAGATAATCCCGATTTGCTTTTTGCTCGCTCGGTTCGGTAGTATCTGGGGAATGAGGCATTAATCCCATTATGGCAGCGGTGGTTACGCAATACATTGACTTTTGAAAGCTTTTACAAATTTGGACTAATAAATCATCTTCTCCTCGACGAGTTTGACGGTAAACTTCGTGTAAATATTCGGGTAAATAATGACGCATATCGTGCATCAACAAGGTAGGGGGGATTCCCGCACCTCCGATTGGTAATGGGTCTGCGTATAATGCACCGTACTGAAATCTTCCTTGGTCTGGGGGAATTTGATAAGCTTGAGCGTTGTAGGAAACCGTACCGTGAAAAGGTGTTCCTCGGAAGAATATTGCTTCTACATAAGGTACTGCTGTATCCATCAAGAAGGTTAAACCAACTTCTTTAGGAATTATGTCGTAAACTTTGTCTCGAATTTTGACGCTGTAGGTGATTAGGTTACCTGCATTTGCTACCAAACCAGCTTTTACATGGTCTACAACTTGAGAAATTGATGTGATTTTCCCTTTGTTATAAAGGTCTGATAAACTCATAAAAGCATCGGACATGACGCGCCAAAATTGTCCTAAACCGCTGTAATAAGAGCAAACCCTCAACTGTTCTGTTAAAAATTCGGGAAAGAGTTGGTTAAGACCTAAAATTAAAGGATTATTCTTAAATTTTGCATTAATAACAGCTTTGGCTCTTTCTCTGAATTCGTCTGAATCTACGTATTCATCTAATCCACCACCACCATGCCAAAGCATTGATTTCATACAATATTCAGCATATTCGTAATTAATTCTATCGTGTTGCCAATGGCGAAGTAATTTGTTTAAGCTGAATTCACCATTAAAATACTTAAAAAACGGAAAGAATACTAAAAATTGATTATTAGCAAAGTAGATAAGATTGTTTGAATAAGCATCCAATACAACACCATAGCTGTGAAGAACCCCCACTACTTCAATTAAATTTTCTGGAGTATCTGGAAGTAATGCATCTCCACTCAATAGCTTTTCAATATATTCAACTAAAGGATGCTTATTAGATTTATTTTTTGTAGTAGTTACCATAAAAATTTATCCTATTAATTGGGAATTGGGAATTGGTAATTGGTAATTGGTAATTGGTAATTGTTAATTGGAATAGTTAATCCACGACTAACCACTAACAACTAATAACTACCTATTTAAAAGAAACATTCACAACCGGATTCTGCACGCTCATCATTCCATTTGTGGTTGGTTCTGTCCAACGGGCTAACCAGTTTGGTTGAATACCAAAAATTACGATTAATACTGCTAAAACAATTGCTGGGATTCTATCCGACCAGTAAACCCGAGGTAGATTAATTACTTGCTCGGATAAGCGACCAAAAAAGGCTTTGCTCATCAAAATCAAGAAGTAAGCAGCGGTTAAACCTGTTCCAATCATTGAAACTAAAGTTTGTATCGGAAAAACTTCATAGCTGGCACGAAACACCACAAATTCTGAAATAAACCCAACCATTCCCGGTATCCCAGCACTTGCCATTACTCCCAATACCATTAAGCTACCAATTACAGGTAAACCCCTTTCTGGGTTGAGCAATCCTTGAACTACATCTAAATCACGGCTGCCTGCTTTTTTATATATAATCCCTACTAATAAAAATAGCAGCGCTGAAATTAAACCATGACTAATCATTTGCATTACGGTACCTAATATGCTTAAAGGTGTTGCAGCAGCCGCACCTAAAAGTATGTACCCCATGTGCGCGACAGAACTATAAGCAACCATTTTCTTCATATCTTTCTGAGCAATTGCACAAGACGCACCGTAAAGCACGCTGATTACGGCCCAAGTTGCCAACCAAGGACTTAAATAAACCCAAGCTTCCGGTAAGAGATACATCCCAAAGCGAAGTATACCGTAGGTTCCGAGCTTCAAAAGTACTCCAGCTAAAAGTATAGAAATTGGTGTGGAAGCCTCAACGTGAGCATCCGGTAGCCAGGTATGTAGAGGAACCAACGGCATTTTGATACCGAAACCGATTAAAATTCCTACTAATAATAAAATCTGTGTGGCTAATGGTATTGAACTAGTTTGTAATCCTTCCAAAGCAAAACTAGATGAACCACTTAGCCAAACCAAACCGAGAAAACTTGCTAAAACCAGAATTCCAGAAACAGCAGTATAAATTAAAAACTTAGTTGCTGCATAACCCCGACGTTCTCCACCCCATATCGCAATCAGTAAATACAAGGGAATTAATTCTAATTCGTAAAATAGGAAAAATAGCAGCAAATCTTGAGATAAAAATGCTCCCGTCACTCCTACATTTAACAGCAGTAACAAAGAATAATATAAACGCGGTCGCGATATAGATGTACCGCTACTATAAACAGCTATCCCCGTCAGCAATGCATTTAATATCAACAAAGGCAAAGATAAACCATCAATCCCAATTCGATAATTTAAACCTAATGTATCGACCCAAGGAATGAATTCACTAAACTGTTGATTAACTTCACTTAAATTGAACTGACTTGCTAAAACTAAAGTCCACAAAAAAGAAATAACACTAACAGTTAAAGCCACTCCACGAGAAGCTTTTGGCGTTATACCAGGTAAAAATCCAACTAAAGCCGCACCTACAAGCGGTAGCAAAACTAAAATACTCAGCATGGGAGAATAATTCGTAATTCGTAATTCGTAATTCGTAATTAGGGAGAGGGGGAGAGGGGGAAGAGGGGGAAGAGGGGGAGACAAGGAGAAAGAATTATTTATTCTTAACTCTTAACTCTTAACTCCTAACTCCTAACTCCTAACTCCTAACTCTTTCAATCCAAAATCCAAAATCTAAAATCGGTTGGTAGATTACTGAGTAATCCTAAAGACCAACTGATAAAAAAGCCTATTAAACCGACTCCGAAGATGATGGTCAGTAAATAACCTTGAGAGCGTCCGGAAATACTATATTTCAATCCTTGTCCGCTGAAAATTGCTGCAAAACCAACTAAGTTTACGAACCCATCTACTAAGTAACGGTCGCTCCAAGCAGATATTTTAGATAATGCTGCAACAGCACCTACCAATGTGACTCGATAAATTCGGTCTATATAGAAATCGTACCCTAATAAATCTTGGATAAATCTCCAAGTTAATACTCTTGACCTCGACCAAGCTTTATGCAGGTAAATTGTGGAACCGATTATTACTCCCAGCAAACTTGAAGATACTAATGCTGCTAGTACATACCAATTTATGCTGTCCCAGGTCGGTAACAAGTTCCACTGTTGCAGCATCATCGGTACTAATAAAGTCATTATGGTTAGCGATACCATTGGTAATGCCATTGGCCAATGCACTTCTGGAGAACGACGGGTTTTTTGTTGGGGTTCTCCCCAGAAGGCTAATCTAAATACCCTTGTCAAATTTAAGGCTGTTAAACCGTTGACTATTATCAAAATCCCAATTACCCAAGGACTAGTTAGCACAAAACCGTCAGCCCATGAGAGCATAGCCCAAAAACTTCCCAAGGGTAGCAGCGTTACCATCCCAGCCGAACCAACTATAAAAGCTGTAGTAGTTGCTGGCATTCTTGACCATAGTCCACCCATCTCAGTTATGTCCTGGGTGTGAGTGGTATAAATCACCGACCCAGCACTCATAAATAACAAAGCTTTGGCTATACCGTGAGTAAACAGTAAAAGCAGCGCTACACCACCTTGTTCCATACCCGCTGCAACAAACACTAAACCCATGTATGCGCTCGTAGAATGAGATAGGGTTCGCTTAATATCTATTTGAGCAATGGAAACTAAACTTGCTCCTACTGCTGTCACGGTACCGATAACTAACAAAGTATCTAGAGCTACTGGTGATAAAGCTATTATCGGTTCTAATTTGTAAAGTACGTAAGCACCACCAGCAACTACTAAAGAATTTCGCAATACTGAAGCTGGATTCGGCCCTTCCATTGCTTCATCCAACCACAAATTGAGCGGGAACTGAGCGCATTTTCCTATAGGTCCAGCTATTAACGCTAACCCCAATAAACTTGATGTTAGGGGGCTTAGCTCTGCTGTTTTTGCCCATTCGTACAAATCCGAAAAATCCCAGCTACCTGCCATCGTACCTATGGTTACTACCCCCATCAGCAGCAATAAATCTCCTACTCGTTTAGTAAGAAATGCATCTCTTGCTGCCGTAACTACCAATGGTTGAGCATACCAAAATCCCACTAACAGGTAAGTTGAAAGAGTTAAAACTTCTAATACCATATAGCTGAGCAACAAAGAATCGCTAATAGCTAAAGCGGTCAAAGCTGCTTCAAAGAAACCCATCAAAGCAAAAAATCTTGCCGTAGCCCAGTCTTTTTCCAAGTAACCCAGGGCGTAAATTTGTGCCAGCAAACTTAATCCGGCAATTAAAATTGTTGCACCAATACCGACTGATGATATATCTAATTCAAAAGATAAATTTAAATCGCGGCACGAAAACCAATTAATAATAAAGCTTTGCGGCTCATTACCTTCAACTTCTTTAAATACCAACAAACTGTGAGTAAGAGCTACAGCAGTTGTCAATATATTTAAATAAGCTGCCGGTCTTGGTCCGGTACGCTTAACTAACCCTAATGCCCAGGGTAAAGTCAACAGGGCACCTACTAAACCATATAAAGGCAAACCCCAAGTCGTTGAAAATAATAATTGATTCATCCAAATTTCCCGTAATTTTCCCGCTATAAAACCCTTTCAAAACCCCCCATTACACTAAATACTCTACGCAATATAACTCTGTATCAGCTTAGCTTTGTATTTAATAAAATCCTGATTTTTCGGTATAAACAGTCAAAAAAACCTCAATAAAAAATCTTTTTCTTTATAAGTAATGTTGATTCATCAGATGACTTTCTTTAATTCTAAAATTCAAAACTATCTGTCTGATAAGTAAATATTATATTTTTTTATATTTATTTTATATGTGTTTTGCACCAATAACAATCCTTGAATAAAGACCGAGTTAGAACTCTTTGAGATAACGGTCAATATCCGCTACTGTTCAATTTAAGCTGCTATGAACGCAGTTTGGGGGAATGTAATAAAGAAATTATAAAGCAGAAGTGCTTACTCTAGAAACTGTAAACTTCGGTTGAGATGCAACTGACCCTCAAAGATATGTTAAGTTTTTTAAAATGCTTTTATTACAAACTATTATACTAATTTATATTGCAAGGGGTGCAAAGCTTTCATATGCTTAATTGAGAAGGCTTTTTTTTCAGTTCGATATTGAGTGACTGAAGTTAGAAAAAAACCTTCACCTGAGTAAGATAAGAATCGAGTAAGTTGTTGGAGTCAGTAAATGCCTATAGCAGTTGGAATGATTGAAACCAAAGGTTTCCCAGCAGTGGTGGAAGCTGCGGATGCGATGGTGAAAGCCGCTCGCGTAACCTTGGTGGGCTATGAAAAAATCGGTAGCGCTCGCGTAACCGTAATTGTGCGAGGAGATGTTTCTGAGGTACAGGCTTCAGTTGCAGCAGGTATTGAAGCAGCAAGAAGAGTGAATGGAGGCGAAGTAGTTTCCACTCATATCATCGCGCGTCCTCACGAGAACTTGGAATACGTACTGCCGATTAGGTATACCGAAGCAGTGGAACAATTCCGGACTTAACAGCTTTTAATAAGTTTATTTTTTGTGAGATACCTTGTGGTATCTGCTTTTGATTGAACCTCAAGGTCAGCAAATTAAGAACAAAAAGAAGAAAAACACTTGAAGACCCTCTATCATTTATCATTTCTGACAAACTGAATATTCACTTCTTTGTGTGGTAGTCAGTAGTTCAAATCTGCAACTGCGAACAACTGGTCAAGCTGAATTTTGGATTTTGGATTTTGCGGAAAGTTGAGGGTGTAGATGTTCTTCCCCGTTCACCGTCAGGTGCGGCTCAGTTTGGGGGAAGAGTATCTTCCCCCCAACTTCTCTTCCTCAAACTTTCCAAGACGGATTTTGGATTATAAACGCTCTACTTGGGGAGACTCCAAGACGGCACTACTTTCTAAATTTATTTACAGGGGTAATCTAAAATCTAAAATCGTAAATCCAAAATCCTTTGACCGGTTAGGTTATAGCAATTTTAGTGTAGATATTTAGGTAGACCGCTAAGTTTTTACTGTCCGAAGAAATAAAGGTACAGTTTTTTTAAAAGCGGTTCCCTTCTTAAGCAAGGAATCCAGTTTTATTTTAGGAAAATTTTTGAGGATTATAAATAATGTCAATTGCAGTCGGAATGGTTGAAACGTTGGGTTTTCCAGCGGTTGTTGAAGCAGCGGATGCAATGGTAAAAGCTGCTCGCGTGACTTTGGTGGGATACGAAAAAATTGGTACCGGTCGCGTTACAGTGATTGTTCGTGGAGACGTATCAGAAGTACAAGCTTCAGTTGGAGCGGGGATTGATTCGGTGAAGCGAGTCAACGGTGGACAGGTATTGTCTACTCACATCATTGCTCGTCCCCACGAAAACCTCGAATACGTTCTACCGATTAGATATACCGAAGATGTAGAGCAATTCCGGGAAAATGTAAACGCAATTCGTCCTTATGGTGGTAGACCGTAAGTATAATTCGTAATTCGTAATTCGTAAGTCGTAATTAATTCCCCATAAATAAATTTAGGGGCTTTGATTTAGAGTAGAATCCACGGCCTTTACCGGGGGCTTTAAACCAAAAAAAGACTTGGTAATTTTAATATCATAAACGCCGAATGCAAATTGCCAGAGTTCGCGGTACCGTATCTAGCACGCAAAAAGACCCAAGTTTTAGAGGAGTTAAACTGCTGCTATTACAACTAATAGATGAAGAAGGACGCGTTCAACCAGAATACGAAGTTGCAGCAGATAGCGTTGGTGCGGGAGTCGATGAGTGGGTACTCGTCAGCCGTGGTAGTGCAGCACGTCAAGTTTATGGCAACGAACAGCGTCCAATTGACGCAGCAGTAGTAGCGATAATCGATACGGTTTACGTTGAAAATCGTCAAATTTACAGTAAGAAAGACCAATATTAATGGTTAGTTGTTAGTTGTTAGTGGATAGTTGTTAGTAGGGCAACTCATAACTCATAACTCCTAACTTCTAACTCCTACTCATAACAGGAGATACAGCGCTATGAGAGTCCGCACTATGACAGCGGCTCCCCCAACCCCGTGGTCGAGTGATTTAGCTGAACCGCAAATTAATGAGACTGCTTTCGTACATTCGTTTTCCCATATAATTGGCGATGTTGAAATCAGTTCTAATGTAATTGTTGCTCCAGGAAGTTCGGTGCGAGCGGATGAAGGAACGCCGTTTTTTATAGGTGAAAACACTAATATTCAAGATGGCGTTGTTATACATGGCTTAGAACAAGGTCGGGTATTAGGGGATAATAAAAAAGAATATTCAGTATGGGTAGGTAAAGACAGTTGTATTACCCACATGGCTCTGATTCACGGGCCTTGTTACATCGGTAATAACTGTTTTATCGGTTTTCGTTCGACTGTGTTTAATGCCAGAGTCGGCGATGGCTGTATCGTGATGATGCATGCCTTAATTCAAGATGTAGAAATTCCTCCCGGCAAATATGTAGCTTCTGGGGCTGTGATTACCAGTCAGCAGCAAGCCGACCGCTTGCCAGATGTAAATCCACAGGATAAAGAATTTGCTCATCATGTAGTAGGAGTAAATCAGGCACTCAGAGCTGGTTATCTTTGTGCTGAAGATTCTAAATGTATTACAAAAGTACGTGAAAAAATAGACACATATAATACAAAAGCCAATAACGATTCGCAAACACAAACGCAAAGGAGTATCGAAGTGTATAACAGTGGTTTGGATAATCAAACAGTAGACCAGGTGCGCTATCTGTTGGAGCAAGGATTTAAGATTGGTACCGAACATGTAGATAAAAGACGTTTCCGCACCGGAACTTGGCATAGCTGTCATCCCATAGAAGCAAGAAGCGTTGGTGAAGCAGTATCGGCATTAGAAACCTGCATGACCGACCATCATGGCGAATACGTGCGCTTGTTTGGTATTGACACCAAGCAGAAAAAACGGGTATTAGAAACAATTATTCAGCGCCCCGATGGTTCAACAAAACCAACTACAACATCTACTTATAGCGCTCCTCCAAGCTCTAGCAATGGTGGTTACAGCAGTAGTAGCTACAGCAGCAGCAATGGTAGCTACAGCAGCAGCAATGGTAGCTACAGCAACGGTAGCTCTCAACTAAGTAGCGAAACTATAGACCACGTGCGTAACTTGCTCTCAGGTGGTTATAAAATTGGTATGGAACACGTAGACAAGCGCCGTTTCCGCACGGGTACTTGGTATAGCTGTAGTCCTATCGAGACAAACAACCCCAGTCAAGCTATTACAGCTTTAGAAGAATGCATGAGAAGCCATCAAGGCGAGTATGTGCGTTTAATTGGTATTGACCCCAAAGCAAAGAAAAGAGTATTAGAAACAATTATTCAACGTCCCGAAGGTTCGAGTAACGGGTCATCCAACGGTAATGGTGTTTCCTACGCTGCTTCTACTTCCTCTGCTTCTAGCTCTAAATCATTTACACCTGCTGCAAGAAGTTACGGTGTGGAAAGTGGAGCTACTGCAACTCTTACCAATACTCGCTTGAGTGCTGAAGCGATAGACGAAGTTCGCAATCTGTTGCGCGGTGGTTATCAAATCAGTGCCGAACACGTAGACAAGCGTCGTTTCCGTACTGGTACTTGGTATAGCTGCGGACAGATAAATGCTAACTCCGAAAGAGAAGTAGTAGGAATCTTAGAATCATACATAGCAGAATACCCAGGAGAATACGTCCGCTTAATTGGAATTGACCCCAAAGTCAAGCGTCGGGTAGTCGAAAATATCATTCAACGTCCGTAACTGGATTTTGGATTTTGGATTTTGGATTTTGGATTGGGGATTGGTAATGGGTAATGGGTAATGGGTAATGGGTAAGAGGTAAGAGGTAAGGGGTAAGAGGTAAGAGGTAAGAGGTAAGGTGTAAGAGG
>CAKZYM010000260.1 GCA_937884685.1 uncultured Calothrix sp. | reverse complement strand
GTCCTATTTATAGGACTTGGGCTATTAGACCTGGGTTTTCAACCCCGGTCGGATGCGCGAGAAAACCCAGCAAAACTGATGTCGTTAAGTACTCTGGTCTATTGCATAAATTCTGAACAGGTTAGTTTTTCTAATAACTGTCGGGAGACCTAAAATCATGACCATTAAGTCACGTCGCGCTAGTACGTCTCTACATTCGGTCTGAATAAATTAAAAGGGTTACTACTCCCTATTCTCGACATTTCTTAAAAATGAAAACTTTATAAACTCTGACCAGTTTTATAAAAATTAAACCATGTTTAAGGGCATATATATAAAGTTTACGTAAACTATCATGTATATTTAATTTTTTCCGAAAAAACCGCAGATAAAAATATAAATTCATTAAAACCTCAAAAACATTTATGTTACAATCACTTAGAATTACATCTGAATTAGCCCATTAAGTATTACGTAATTTGAATTCATACTACCTTAATAATCAGTAGAATAAAGTAGTTATTATTTGAAGAGTAAATAAAGAATTCATTTTATTTAACGTTATTTCCATCGTTTCCTATATCCTATTTATTGAATACCGTTGCAAAAAGAAAAAACAATAGCTAAGTTTTACTGATTTATCTATAGTTTCCTATATTCTCTCAATTGAAATCTTTACAAACCTAAATTAAAGGTATGTAATTACCGCGACGGGGCTTTTCTCTATGCGTTATTTGCCTACACAAATTTTGCAAAGCAGGAAGTCAAGCCAACAATTACGGATATTAGAGGCTTTTTTTCACGTTGTATATAAGACAAGCTGTCTACCACTGTATTAGCCGAAATTCATATGAAAACCTCCATAATTCCAGCTTTAGACAATAACTGTGACGATAAGAAAGCTAATAGCTCAACTTACTGCACCCTTCAATGGCGACGCAATCAATTGTTGGTAAAGTCTTCAGGTATAGTTAAACAGCCTTATATGCCTTTCTTAGATACCTATGAATCTTTAAGAGAATGTTTAGAACATTCTTCTGTAAAGCTAGTTCGCATAGACCCTAAGCTGGGTGAAGAAAAAGTAAAGCTTTGGGCTGATGCTGCGACTTCTGCTGCTAAACCAATATATTTACGTATAAGCACTGACCAAAAACAGCCAAGGTTTTTGAAGCGTTTAACTGAGTGGATGATTGCAAGCGCGATTCTACTTATAGTAAGTCCACTGATGCTTTTGTTAGCTCTCTTAATGAAGATTGATGCTAAAGCACCATTGTTTGAACGCTCTTGGTATGTTGGTGAAAGAGGCAGATTGTTTCAGTTAATCAAGTATCGTACATTGTCTGTAAATCAAAAAATAGACAGCAAAGCTTTAGATAATCAACAGAGTACAAAAAAACAAATGACTTTGCTTGGTCGATGGATGGCTAAGTACGGTTTGAATAATTTACCGCAGTTATTGAATGTGCTTCGCGGAGAAATGGGGTTATTTGGTTCTCGCTGTTGGACTTTGGAAGATGCGGTTAAGTTAACTCCAGAAGCACAAAAACAATTAAATAATTTACCCGGAATTATGAGTTCTTGGGAAGTAGAAGCAGAAGAATCAAATATATTGCATCTAGATAGCCAAATATCGTAGTAGATGTTGTAACGGTTAAAAAGAATAACGATAAATAAATGCCAGCACTTTTAAGAGTAAAATTTTACCTCTCGTGTTGGCATTACACCTAAACAAAAGAATAACTGCAATATTAGTCAACAGTGTCAACAGTAATTCGCTCTGACTCTAATAGTAAAAAAATATATATGCATTTAAAAATATACGAACCATTGGGGAATTTAGTTAAAGCAAGCAAATTCTGGCAGAACAACTATTTAGTACTGCGAGAATTTAAGCATTTTCGTAAAGTAGCTCTCTTCGCTTTAATTTTTTCGGTCTTAGCAGCAGCTTTTGAAGGCTTTAGTATTGGTTTCTTACTAACTTTTTTACAAAGCTTAACTAATTCAGCTGATGCTGAGCCGATTCAAACGGGTATTACTTGGTTTGATATTTGGATATTAGGAATCAATACTTCCGCGACCAGTCGGATGTATAGAATATCAATATTAATTTTATTAAGCACTTGGTTGCGTTCTGGATTTGATTATTTCAGTTCAATCTATACGGAATCGGCGCAATTGCATCTTGCAGACCGCTTGCGTAAGCGGATGTTTGAGCATTTACAAGCATTACCTTTAAGTTATTTCGTTAAAACTCGTTCTGGGGAACTGATAAATACAATTACTACTGAAATTGAAAGATTAAAGCAAGGCTTCGGTGGTGTTGCTTTTGTGATAATTAGAGGAATGGCTGTTGCTGTTTACTTTGTTACCATGTTTTTAATATCATGGCAGCTTTCGATTGTTTCGGTGTTGCTATTTGCGCTTTTAGGTGTAGGACTTTCAACACTTAACGCTCGGGTTCGGGAATCAAGCTTTGGTATTTCTAATGCTAACGGTGCTTTTCATTCGACAGCTACCGAATTTATTAACGGTATCCGCACTGTTCATGCATCGGGTACTCAGGACTTTGAACGTCAGCGTTTTTACGGCGTTAGCGGTCAATTGCTCAATGCTTCTATAAAAGTTGCGAAGGCTTGGACTCTTGTTAAGCCAATAGCTTCAGCAATTGCGACTACTGCGATTATTGGTTTAATCATTCTTTCCTTTACAGTATTTACTTTACCAGTTGCATCATTATTGACATTTTTCTTTGTTTTGATGCGGGTTGTACCAAGCATTCAAGATATAAATGGTACGGTAGCTTTCCTTAGTACTTTGAATGGTTCTTTGGACAATGTTAAGCAGCTATTAGAAAGCGATAACCAAGGTTACTTCCAAAATGGTTCTGCTGAATTTACCAATTTAAACCGCTCTATTGATGTGGTATCTGTTGATTTTGGCTACGAACCAAGCAATTTAGTTTTACATAATATTACTCTTACTCTGGAAAAAGGCAAAACAACTGCTTTGGTAGGAGCATCTGGGGCTGGAAAAACAACTCTTGCTGATTTAATTCCTCGATTTTACGACCCAACACAAGGTCATATTCATATTGATGGAATTGATTTAAAAGAGATTGACATTTACTCGCTGCGGAAAAACATGGCTGTTGTCAGTCAAGACACCTTTATTTTCAATACTTCAGTTTGGAATAATATTGCTTACGGTACCGAACATGCGACTGAAGCCGAAATTAAAGAAGCTGCTCGGCTTGCTAATGCATTAAAATTCATTGAAGATATGCCTCAAGGTTTTGACACCCAACTTGGTGACCGTGGTGTGAGATTATCTGGGGGACAGAGACAGAGAATAGCTATAGCGCGTGCATTACTTCGCGACCCGCAGATTTTGATTTTGGATGAAGCTACCAGCGCTTTAGATTCTGTATCGGAGCGGTTGATTCAGGAATCTTTAGAAAAACTTTCTGTAGGTAGAACAGTCATTGCAATTGCTCACAGGCTTTCTACAATCGCTAAGGCTGATAAAGTAGTAGTGATGGAAGGTGGGTATATTGTTGAGCAAGGAAAATATCAAGACTTACTCAAGCAGCGGGGTAAGTTATGGAAATACCATCAAATGCAAAATGAAGTTGGTCAGACGAGTTAATCGTCTTATAGAAAAATTCTTTTTGGGGCTTGTCACAGACAAGCCTTATTTTTATTGAAAAAAATCAAATCTTGTATGAGTGGTTCTATTCCTGGTTTCTGATGTCCTAGTGAGATATTTATGCTAGTAGTTCACCACATTAATTTTGATGGGTAAGTAAGCTTTTATCGTAGGTTGGGTTGAAGTCATGAAACCCAACACCCGAGTTGGGTTAGCGACCCTTAACCCAACCTACGGAGTTACTTCTTAACCCTGCAAAATTAATGTGGTGGGGTACTAGTACTAGACCACATTAATTATGAGGGGTAAAAATCAATTTTATTGAAAATCCGACAATCCTCTAAAACCTCTTTCCTCTGCGTCCTCCGCGTCCTCTGCGGTTTTTTTTATAAACCCTGAGGACCCCGCAAAATTAATGGTATTTGTAGGTTGGGTTGCGCTTCACTTAACCCAACTTGCGAATTAACTTCAGCTGATATGTTGATAATTTGGTATGATTCTTTGGCATAAAATACTACATCAGCTAGCTTGAATTATTCACTAATATCTGTTTTTCTCTGCTCCCTGATATTTTTTTGCTGTACCCTATTGTTAATTTATTTAATTAGCATAAACTTGTGGCGAAGCAGTAATTTTTATTGCAGAAAACTGCATTGCGGTCAATTAACTCAAGCAAATATAATATTTTTTAATCAAATTGCGACTAAACTGCATGATAAATTTTAGTGGTATAGTAATGTCCATTTTTTTGTAAAAATTGTACATTTTCTATCAGCTTTTTATAATTTTTTGATTTATCGGTGCTAGATGCGAAACATAGCCTGAATACCATTATTCCAGTTAGGATTACATAACCCAGCGATGCTTAGTAATTTCATCATCATGTTTGAGAATTCTTATTTATTGAAAACATAATATTTAAAATTACGTACTACAAATAGATATTTGTAATTACCGAACCCTAATTTAAAGCTTTCATAAAGAATATTATCCATAAGATTTTAATTCCAAAAAATCACGTAAAACCTCTCGCCTAAGATATATATATTTTGATATAACCTATTGAAAAGATACACACAGCAATTATCAGCAAATCAATTTCTTACTTAGGTAATCAGTGTAAAAATAACTGATTCATCTAAGTATTGTTTAGTTTCAGCAAAAAGCTTGTATTGCAGTACAAAATGCTCAAGTTAAAAATTGATTGTGCCGACCGCAGGCTAAATATTGACTATGAATGATTTAAATCCTTATCGTCCAATAATTTTACCTCTTTCAGAAGAGATAGAGCGCCCGCTTTGGTCTGTAATGATTCCGACCTATAACTGTACTGAATATCTACGGTACACATTGAAAAGCGTATTGGCTCAAGACCCAGGTGCAGAGAAGATGCAGATTGTGGTTGTTGATAATAATTCTACAGAAGGTGACCCAGAAGCCGTTGTAAAAGAGCTAGCTGGGGAACGTGTAGAGTTTCATCGTCAGCCATACAATGTAGGCTTAATGAATAATTTTCAAACCTGTTTTGAATTATCTCGGGGAAAGTTAATTCATTTATTATGTAGCGATGATTGTGTCAGGGAGGGTTTTTATGAAAAAATGGCGCTACCTTTCGAGGAGAACCCAGAAGTTGGTGCTGCTTTTTGTCGAAGCATTTTAATTGATAAAAACAATACATGGCAGGGTTTGTCCGATTTTGAAATGCCATCGAGCGGTATTTTACCTCAAGATTGGCTGCATAGAATTGCCGAGCTTTGCTGTATTTCCGTACCTTCTCTTGCGGTAGTACGACGTGAGGTTTATGAGAACCTCGGAGGATTTGACCGACGCTGCGGAATTAGTGCAGATTGGGAGATGTGGGTGAGAATTTTTGCTAATTATCCAATGTGGTTTGAAGCTGAACCCTTGGCAATGTGGCGAGTACATTTAGAATCTGCAAACAATGTTAACGCCAAAAGCGATATTTTTATTGAGGAAAATTATAATACTGTAGAAACTATTTTACAATCCTATTTTCCTAACGGAGTCAATTCTAAGCTTGCTCGAACTGTGAAGCAAAATTGTGCTTTTCTAGCTTTAGAATCAGCAAATGCTTTAATCCAGAAAGGTGATATTTCTGAAGGTATGGTTCAGCTAAAAACGGCATTAAACTATAGTAAATCTCCGAAAGTGGTTCGGTCGGCTAGTCGGATATTTTTGTGGAATAGAACGATTAGTCTTGGCAAAAAAGTGTTAAAATCCGGCGGGTATAGAGAAAGTCTCGAGATGTAAATTTATGGCCGAAAATAATCCACAAAATCAACCTTTAGTTAGTATTATAACTCCTACTTATAATCGTCCTGAATATTTAAAATTAGCCCTGGAAAGTGCGGTTCAACAAACATATCAAAATATAGAGATTATTGTTTCTGATAATTGCAGCCCTGAAAATCCGGAATTAATAGTTAACTCTTTTGAAGATTCTAGAATTCGCTTTTCTCGCAACCAAAGTAATCTGGGAATGTTCCCAAATACGATGAATGCTTTTAAAAAAGCTAGAGGTAAATATGTCGCTAGTTTGCTAGATGATGATTTATGGGAAAAAGACTTTTTAGCTAAACTTGTGCCTGCATTAGAAGCAAATTCCAATTTAGCTTTAGCTTTCTGCGACCACTACATTATTGATGGAAATGGTGCGATTGATGCTGCTGCGACAGAAAAGTGTTCGCGTTTTTATAAGCGGACAAATTTACA
This sequence comes from uncultured Calothrix sp., assembly GCA_937884685.1. Classification (GTDB taxonomy): domain Bacteria; phylum Cyanobacteriota; class Cyanobacteriia; order Cyanobacteriales; family Nostocaceae; genus Rivularia. The sequence continues at coordinate 2,806 of CAKZYM010000260.1, read as the reverse complement.
AGAAGGGACATACCAACCCTTTTATAAATTGAGCTTAATAGATAGAGCTGTTTCCACTGCAACTGCTGCTGTAATTCGTAGAGAGATTATTGATTGGGATAGCATTCCACCCGAAGTTGGTGGTTCGTGGGATATTTATTTAAATTATCTGTGCTGTCGTTCTGGTTTGGGGGCTTATTATTGTCCCGATAAATTGACCAGATATCGCGAACACGAAAATACAGACACTATGCAAAGTGGGAGACGGAATTTTCAAGCAAAAATCCGTAAAGCAAAATCTGACCTTTTCTGCTATGAGCAGTTTATGAAAGATGAGCAATTAGCAGAACTTTATCCTTATTTTGAAAAAAAATGGGGACATATTTGTACAAGTTTAGGAATTGGTTTGATGCGAGGTGAAAATTTACAAGAAGCTCGAACTCGTTTTTGGGATGCTTTAAAAAGACACTTTAGCTTGCGGACAATAGCTGCCTTAATAGTCAGCTTTGTTCCTCCTAGAATTGCCGCTAAATTTTAGCCACTAATCTTTTAACTCTGAAGGGTTTGGATTAAAGATTTTAGATTTTGTTTAATTATAGCTACTTTTAAGAATTTTAAGTCGTTTATCATCTCCAAAATCTAATTCAAAATCTAATAATTTTCAGTCATCTACAGACAAATACTTGGGAATCAAAATTATCTTAATTATTTCAAAATCGAGGAAGGTATTGAACTATGCGTATTGCAGCTTGTATAACAACCAGAAATCGTTCGGAAAAACTTAATGATTGCTTAAAAGCTTTATGGAATTCTTCAGTTAAACCCCATTCGGTGGTTGTTTCTGATGATTCTCAGCAAATTGAAGTACAGGAAGCTAATCAAGAAATTGTAAAAAAATATCCGGGGACAACTTATATTACCGGCCCGAAATGCGGTGTTTGTGCAAATAGAAATAACGCAGTTAATGCAACTTCAGCCTTAGAAACAGATTTTGTGGCTTTTGTTGATGATGATATTTGTGTCGAACCTGATTTTATTGCTAATGCTGTTGAGAGATATTCTCAGATACCAAGCGAGCAAAGGAAATATACTATTCTTACTGGTGCTAGTACCAGTACTCAAGGACAGAAACTGCTCCCATCTAAATTATCTTTTCGAGGATACTTTTGTGCTACCGAAGGTACTCCTGAAACAGTAGTAATTCATGCAGCATTATTTCCCAGACAGTTTTTCTCTCAAGAGCAGTGGGATGAAGATATCTTTTTTGGCTATGAAGATGCAGAACTTTGCTTAAGAGCCATTAAATACGATTACAAAATTGTATCTTGTCCTGAATTAAGAGTGAATGAAAAAAGCACCGATAGCGTACTTGATGCACCTGGAATTGGTGGTGTAAGTAATTATGAATTACATATAGAAGCAGCTAGACTTTATGTTGGGATTAAACGGTATAAAAATCTGTTTCCTAATCCTATTAAGTTACTGGCATTTTTAGCAATATATTTTGTTCATATGAGTGGATATTTACTAAAGCGAGGAGCAATTCAAGCTTGGCCAGAAATTATTCGTCGTTCTCGGATTAATTTATTATGGCAACAAAAAGATGTTTCTCAATCGGAAGCAGTTTCATCAATAATTGTTTCTTAATTTAAGTTATTGATGTTAATTATTGATTTTGTTTATTGAATATTTATTCATATTATAGCAGGCTGATAGTATCGTGAAGCTTTGCATTGTTACTCACAGTTTAATCAAAGGTGATGGTCAGGGAAGGGTAAACTATGAAGTTGCTTGTGAAGCAATTCGTCGCGGCCATCATGTAACAGTTTTAGCAAGTAAAATCTCTCCGGAATTAGAGCAACACTCTTTTGTTAATTGGATTCCGATTTCTGCAAAAGTGCCAACAGAGCTAATGCGGAATATGATGTTTGCTTTCAAAAGCAGCAGTTGGTTGAGAAAACATCGCCATCAACTTGATTTAATCAAAGCGAATGGTGCTATCACCTGGGCAAAATCAGATGCGAATGCAGTACATTTTGTTCATAATTCTTGGTTAAAGTTTTCAAGTTTGGAAGCGACATCTGCTAATAAAAAAACTATTCTTAATCCATATCTTGCTTTATATAATTCATATCAGTGGTTGTATACAAAACTGAATACGCATTGGGAAAAGCAAGCTTTTGATAGTGCAAAAGTAGTAGTTGCAGTTTCTGATAAAGTAGCTGAAGATTTACGAGAAATTAACGTACCTCAAGAAGCTATTAAAGTCATTAGTAACGGGGTAGATATTGAAGAGTTTTCACCGGGTCACGGTGGTAGTCGTCAAACGTGGAATTTACCCGACGGGGTTCCCCTAGCAATGTTTGCTGGAGATATTCGGCTACCAAGAAAAAATTTAGACACAGTGCTAAAAGCCTTGGTGGAAGTTCCAGATTTACATTTAGCGGTGGTAGGTGTAACCGATGGTAGCCCCTATCCGCAGCTAGCGAAATCTCTGGGAATTAGCGACCGAGTGCATTTTCTCGGATTCAGACGGGATGTCCCTTCTTTAATGAAAATTGTAGATTTCTTTGTATTTCCTTCACGTTACGAACCCTTTGGTTTGGTAATTATAGAAGCAATGGCAACAGGACTACCAGTAATTACCGCAAGCTGTACCGGTGCTGCTCCTCTAATTACCCCCGAAGCAGTAATAGTTGTGTCAGACCCAAATGACAGGCAAGCTTTAACAGAAGCAATGCAAAAATAGACCGTCAATCCTGACTTAAGAATCAAAATGGGTCGAAATGCAAGAGAAATTGCACTGCAACACACCTGGACAAAAATG
>CAKZYM010000259.1 GCA_937884685.1 uncultured Calothrix sp. | reverse complement strand
CAGCATGGACAAACCCCCATAAGTACGAGTGATTTCAACTCTTTTCCTGTTTCAGGCTGCTTTTCAAACATTTACCCATCCTTACATTTTCTCATGCTGATTTTCCTTTTTAATTCTGTAAATTCGTGAATCAGAGCGCAGTCAACTTACTATGCAATAGTAATATATATTGTGCTTAATAGCCTATTTTTAATAATACAATTTTATTAATTTGGGTTAACAATATATTATTTTTTGTGATAAATTTAAATTCGGCAATGGCAGTTAGAATAGTCTTTTATGTAAAGTTTATACGACCATAGATAAACTATAATTACAACTAATTACAGTTTTACCTTTTCCATTCATCTTGCCAAAATCGTGAATATATTTTATTTTGCGAGATTGCAACTTTCTGATTAAACGTATAGAAAAGTAATAAGCTAATTATTAATAACTTATACGAAAATAAAAGTATATTTCACTAGGGAATAATAATCTTCCTATTTTAATAGCTCTAAACTGTTAAATAGGGAAGACCCTGATACTTTTTAATTTCAGTAAAGTTAATTATTTATAAAAAATTGATACCTAAAAATCCAGGCTAAAACTTCCTCTAACACTAAACATTGCCATAATGCTTTTAGATATGTCTGTACGTTATCGTACTTAATTTTAACTTTGTTCCGGTTTAAGCAAGCGAGCATACTCATTCTTAATAACACGGTAACACTCACACGCTGTAGTATTTAAAGCTTCTTTATCAAGAATACTAATCTTGCCACGGGTATAGCGAATCATCCCCGCTTGCTGAAGCATACCCGCTGCAACAGTTACACCCGAACGACGAGTACCTAACATTTGAGAGATAAATTCTTGAGTAAGATGTAATTCATTTTTTGTCACGCAGTCTTGTGCTGTCAGCAGCCAACGAGCAAGTCTTTCCTCAATATTATGTTGTCGATTGCAAGCAGCGTTTTGCGAAGCTTGAGTGAATAATGCTTGCGTATAAAGTAATAAAAGTTTTTGCAGTTCTCCACCCTTATTGAATTCGTTTTTTAGTACCTTACCTTTTAGCCTTAGCGCTGTACCCTCAATTTGCACAATGGCACGACTTGTTGTAGAGTCACCTCCCAAAAAAACAGGTAAACCTACCATACCCTCTTTACCTACTAAGCTTATTTCTGTTGTGGAACCATTTTCCATTATCGAAACTAAAGAAATCATCGCTGTCTTAGGAAAATAGACTTCTGTCATTGTTTCCCCTGGTTCGGACAAGACTTCCCCGGACACCAAGTCAACATCTTCTAAATGAGGAATCAGTCGTTGATACTCCTCCTCCGGTAAAGCTGCTAGCAATTGATTGACTGTCGCACCACCAATATCGTCGGACATATGAAAGAATACAATCTTCTTAATTGAGTCGTCAAAAAGAAAAATACCTGACGACACAAGAAGAATAAAAAATCTGAGTCATGTCGATACAGCATTTTTCTATCAGAATTGCCTGTAGTATCAACAGATTAACAATATCAATTTGAAAAAGTATTACACGGGTAGATATTTCAAAACATCAAAAAGCTTGATGTTTGATTAACCCAAACCCCATATCCTTGCTAAAACTAATCAAACCGAAAAGCAGTAGCGGTTTCAAAATCTACAATCAAAAATCGTATTACCTCTGCTGACACTGTATGTCTGTAAACAAAAGAATACCTCTATCCCAGAAAAAATCAGTACGCTATCGTACATAAGCTGATGAAAGTTGAAGAAAATATAAAAATTTTATAATTTGCGTTCTTATCCTAGTAAGCGCTTGAACTCCTTATGAATCAAGCCATAGCATTCGCAAGCAGCTTGTTCGAGTTCTTCCCGGTTCAAAATAGTAATTTGTCCCCTGCTATAGCTGATAAAACCTGCTTTCTGAAGGGCGATCGCCGCTTCTGTAACGCTAGCTCGACGGACTCCAAGCATTTGAGATATAAATTTTTGGGTGAGTGGTAACTCCGGTTTATCTACACAATCATTTACCGAAAGCAGCCAGCGAGCGAGTCTTTCCTCGATTAGGTGATGGGATTTACAAGCAGCTATTTGAGATATCTGAGTTAACCTTGCTTGGGTATAGAGTAAAAGTTTTTTTTGTAATTGCTCCCCCCTTTCAAATTCGCTCTTGAGTACGGAAGCATCCATTTTTATCGCGCTACCTTCTATTTGGACGATGGCACAATTTGTTGCGAAATTACCTCCCAAAATTATGGGAAGACCTACCATTCCTTCATTGCCAACCAAACCGATTTCTGTGGTTGAATTATCTTTCATAATAGAAACCAAAGAAATCATTGCTCTTGAAGGAAAATAAACCTCCTTTACAGGCTGTCTCGGTTCATAAATAACTTGCCCTAAAGCCAAATTGACAGGCTCTAGGTAAGGAATAAGGCGCTTGTATTCACTCGGAGGTAAAGCCATCAGCAATTGATTAGCCGAATAAAGAGGCGAATCAACCATTAGGATAATAAATCTCTTTTTGCTAAGGTTTCACACAAAATAGCCTACATTACTTTAATAGAATATCTATTTGGATTTTAGATAATTCTGATTTTTATTTATAAAGCCAAATATTTTTGATATTCTTTATTAAAAGTATTGCTTAGATGATGATTGAAATTACTCTTTCTTTTATAACTACAAAACAATATCAATATCTTACATGATAAAAATACATCTAATGATAGTTCCCAAGTTCATGAATAGTAACTTAAGTCAGCTATATTTAGCTTACAAGTATTTTAGATTCCATTATATTTTTTTAACAAGTAATAATAAGCATTATTTATTGCTTATATCATAAATATTTTTATTTCCTACGGTGTTGAGATAGTTCTAATTGTATAATTGCGAGTTCATCCATATATCAATTCTAACCCTGGTAAATGTTCGGAGTGGGGAAGAAGAGCTACTTGAAAGCGTCTTGCAGTCATTCTGGTAGGAAAATCGATAGCAGGAATTTACATCAATATCTAAATAGATTAGGAATTATTTTTAAAGAACAGCATTGGCCGTAATTCCCCGTCTCATAACTAAAATTCTTACAGGACTGCAAGAAAATTAGAATTATATTTATAATTCGATTTAACTATGTATGATTTAGCGCTGCTAGAGACATCTATATCTACAAAAAACTTTCTTGTTGTTAATTCAAAAAAACTTTCACCTTTATCCTACAAAACCTTTTTTCTCTGATTAATCATTAAAAAAGCAATTACAGCACTTGCCAAAGCTAAGCCTGCTGCAATAAACATTATCAACCGGAAGCTATCGACATAAGATAGTGCTATTGCTTTTTCTATCGCATTTGTTAATTCGTTACTGATATCATCTGGAACTTTTGCTGCGGCTAAATTGATTCTTTCTTTATTTAAAACTTGCTGTACTTGAGATGGTACATTTAACTTCGCCAAACGTCTATCCAGACTGTAATTAAAAACATTGAAAACCAATATATTAAAAATGGCGATTGCTAATAAACTCGCAGTCCGAGAAACCGCATTATTAACCCCCGAAGCAACACCAACTAAACGCTTTCTCACTGAACCCATAACTGTAGTTGTTAAGGGAGCAACACTAATTGACATCCCCAAACCTAACACTAAAATAGCGGGGAAAAATGTTAGCCAATAGCTACCACCAATCCCAGGTACAGCAAACAGTATAAAACCAACTGCTGAAATTAACGGCCCAACCATCAACGGTAACTTAGCATCGTAACGGTTAACCAAATCACCAGACCATCCCGACAGAAAAAACATTAATAAGATGAATGGTAAAAACACCGCACCAGCAGCAGTTGGAGAATAACCTTGTACTTGAATTAAATTGAAAGGAACAAAATATAAAACTCCCCCCAAAGCTGAATAAAGTAGTAAAGTTAGTAAATTTGCACCTAAGAAAGTCCGCGATTTAAACAATGATAGAGGCATCATGGGACTGTAAATATTAGCCTCTAAAAAAACAAACGCAGCTAAAACAATTATTCCAAATACAATGCAGATTATCACCAAAGGGTGAAAAATTCCTAAAGAAGAAGATTCGATTAATCCAAAAACAGCCGTTCCTAAACCTAAAGTTGCTAGCATTGCTCCCCAATAATCTAATCGAGTAAATTCTCGGTCGCGACTTTCAGGAACATAGCGAAATAAAATCGATAATATTACGATAGCCAGTGGCACATTGATAAAAAATACCCATCTCCAAGATAGATTTTCTACTAACCATCCGCCTAAAATCGGCCCGAATGCAGAAGTTATGGCTGTGAAACCCGACCAAATCCCGATTGCTTTTCCCCGCTCATAATCGTCGAAGGAAGCGCTGATAATTGCCAAACTTCCTGGAATTAATAATGCACCACCAACTCCTTGAAAAGAACGAGCAATAATTAATTGATTAATACTAGGTGATAAAGCACACCATCCAGAAGCAAGCGCGAATAAAGCAATTCCACATGCATAAATTAGCCTTCTGCCAAACTTGTCTCCTAATGACCCACCTACTAAAATTAAAGCAGCCAAAAACAAACTATAAGACTCCACTACCCACTGAACTTGAATAGCAGTTGCATTCAAAGTTTCTTGCAACACTGGTAGCGCTATATTCACCACAGTTCCATCAATCATTGCCATACTCGAACCGAGTATGGTGGCCACTAACACCCAACGTTCGGTAGTGCGAGAACAAGAAGTAGAGCATCGTTTAGCATTAATAACTCCGGTATCACATGGCGGTTTGACAATATTTGACATCTCAAGCTACTAAGAGCGCGACTGTAAAAATTTTACCGGAAGTTGATATTTTTCTCTACAAAATATAAATTTGTTATTTTGTCAATTATCTTATTGTTAATTCAGACTAAATTTTGAGTACTATTTAAGATTATATATTGTCGATTTTTTACAAGTAATAAATAAGAGCCTTTTCTTAAAAAATCACAAGATTGTACTAAAATGGAAAATGAGTAAAAATGCTTTGCATTAATTAAATGTAAAATATTACTACTGATTAAAAATTCTTGATTTATCTAATTACCACTAATATGGCTGACCAATCCGACCGTCAAAAGCGAATTATGGAGCATCTTGCTCGCAGTACAAATGATTTTATCAAGCCCAAATCTAATTCTCTTGAGAGAAAGCAGCAAATATTAGAACACATTCGTTTAACTAAGAAATAAA
>CAKZYM010000258.1 GCA_937884685.1 uncultured Calothrix sp. | reverse complement strand
CGTAATCCATTTAATCCGTGTTCAAAAATCAGTGAAATAATCGTAATCCTTCCATCAGTAATCAAAAATCAGTGAAATCAGCGTAATCCATTTAATCCGTGTTCAGATTTCACAACTCATCAACCGAGCAAGAAAATAGTTTGTCATTTTAGAACCGAAGGGAGAATTCCACCAACGTGCTGGATGACTACCTTCCGGAGCGTTTAAACTCCAATCTAATTCGTCGCATTTTTTCCAGCGATTGTTTTCTCTCCATCCCAAACGTTCTCCCCATTTCTGAATAATTTTGCTGTCTTGTTCGATGGTGGTTTCTATATTTCCTCCTACTTCTTGATAAATACGAGCTTGAATACTAAATCCAAATCTTCCTTCGCTATAGGTCAGCCACAAATTATCAATTACCTGTAAATGGACGCAGGGAAAATGCTGTACTTCCGCTGGTCGAAAGTCTTCTAAATCATCGTGTCCCGCAATATCCGCTATTAAACGTATAGTTTCTGTATCTGCTTCTTCCCATTTTTTAGCAGCGAGCATATCTCTTAATGGTTGATAGCGGACTATATCGCTGACTAACTGTAAACTGTTTTCTACTTCAGATATTTTAGTTAATTGTGTTGTTGCTGAAGAATTATTTTGATTTGTTTGACTATTAGAATTAATTTGTTGCTGTAGCTGGGAGACTTGAGCTTTTAATTCATCTAATTGCTTCTGAATATCATTTAGTGAAGGTTGATTTGATTCAGTGTTTTTTGACAGTTGAATGTCAGAAAGCTGAGTTGATTCTTTATTCTCATTAACATGTATTTCAGCCATAATGATTTTAGACTTTGGATTTTGGATTTGTTCTTTACCGTCTAATAGTATTGTTTAATTCAAATTTATATCTTTTACCATTTTTTATAAAATTAATTTTTTAAATATTTTATTAGTCCTATTCATAGGACTTTTGCTATCAGCTTGGGGTTTGCAACCCTAAGCGATTTTGATAATGGTGCAAGATGTAAGTTTAATCAGTTTAGATAAGCTAATAAATTGATTCAATTTAGATTTTGTCCTTATCTAAAAATAGAAATAGTTTCTCCCAAATATTTTATTTACAGCAATCTGACTTCGTTCTCACCCGACTAGGGTTGCAAACCCCAGTCTAATAGCAGAAGTCCTATTAATAGGACTGATAAATTTGATTGGATGTAGATTGAAATTTAAATTGATATTGTGCTTTATCCATACACCAATTACTAATGATTAATTGATGATCCACACCCTCCGGGTGAAAATTGATAATTGATAACTGCTCACTACTCACTGTTCTTCCGCAATCGCAGCACCATCTGATAAATTCAAAATACCTGTAGTCGCAATTCTTTCCCCAGGTTTCAATCCCTCCATAACTCGGTAACTATTACCTTGAATTGCTCCTAACTGAACCGGTCTTTGCTTAACTACCTGCTGCATTTCTCCCGATTCTTCATTCTTCTCATTCCCAGCTACAAATACAAAAGCTTGATTACCTACCCTTGAAATTGCAACAGTAGGAACCAACACTTCTGGACTTACATCCCAAATTACTCTTGCTCTGACAAACTGGTCGGAACGTAATCTACCATTAGGGTTTGCAAATGTAGCTTTGGCTGTAATTGCTTGAGTTTGAGGATTCGCTTCTGGGGAAATAAAACTGACTTTTCCTGTAACTAAAGGTTCACCATTTTGTTTATCAACTCTTAGCTCTACCGGTAACCCTAACCTTAATTGAGTTGCTTTTTGTGCTGGAACTGAAAACCTAACTTCTAATGCTCTATTCGATGTCAATGTAGTTAGTTCTTCCCCTATATTTACGTAGTCTCCAACTTTTAAGGTAATATCTCCTACTACTCCTGCAACGGGTGCCAATACTCTAGTATCTTCTAAATTCTCGCTTTCTACCCTTGCTTGAGCCTGTGCTTGGTTCAAGGAAGCATTTTCCCTATCTAAATTCGCTCTTGCTGCTTCTATCTCTTGTTGATTCGCTATTACTGTTGCTTGTGCTGCATTTAAATCTTTTTCGGATGAATTACGAGCTGCTACCGATGTATTCAAATTTCTTCTCTGTACATCTAATGTTTGTCTAGCTTGCGCTCCTTGACTAACTAAACTTTGCGTCCGTCGAAATTCTGCTTGCTGTAAGGTAACTTCGGCATTTTGACGCTCAACTTCCGCAACTGCGGAAGCTCTTCTTTCTTCTGCTTCTCTCAACCTAGCTTGAGATGTTCTTAATGCTGCTTCTGCATTTGCACGGGCCGCTCTTTGCACGTTAATATTAGCCGTCGCTGCATTTAACTGCGCTCGGGAACGGTCGATACGCAATTGCATTATCGGTGTACCCGCTCTGACAACTTGTCCGGAACGTGCCAAAATTCGTTCTATTCTTCCTGCTGTTTCCGGTCTGAGGGTAACTTTTTGTTCTGCTGTTAAATTACCAACGTAATCGGAACTGTCTTCAAATAATCCTGTTTTTACCTGCTGTAGAGTCACGTTAACAGCTTGAGGTGCTGGTGGTTCTGCTGACTCTGTATTACGCAAGAAGAAGTACCATATTCCACCACCTGTTAATAATCCCAGAAGAATTAATAACCACAGCCATTTTTTACGATTTTGCGGTGCTTCTGATTCTATAGGTGGAGAATCAACGATTGAATCTGGGGTGGGAGAGGAAGTCATAAATAGGTAATGGGTAAGAGGTAAGAGGTAAGAGGTAAGAAGTAGGAAGTAGGAAGTAAGAGGTAAGAAGTAGGAAGTAGGAAGTAATGAGTAAAAAACTGCTTATTAATTTCTTCCTTCTTCCCTTTTCCTTCGTATTAATTGAATTTAGAAACTGGAACGCAATCTCTTTCAACAGCTTCTTCACTATCTTCTATTTAGGAACTGGGAAATACAAACCTGAGCATGATAGGAGCAATTAAAGTCGTGACGATGACCATGATAATTATTGCAGCATCTAGGGAATTTGATAAAGCTCCGGTTGTAGCACCCAAACCAGCAAAGACTAATCCAACTTCACCTCTGGGAATCATTCCGGTACCTATTGCTAATCTGTTTATCGGTTTATCTGTGAATACTGCAAAGCCAGCAACAATTTTACCAAGGATAGCTATAACAATTAAACAGGCTGCTATTATCAAGCCTTTCTGATTGGCTGCTACTGTGGGATTAAGAACGCTTAAATCAACTTTTGCGCCAATTGTGACGAAAAATATCGTTGTGTAAACGAATATGAACGGCTCGAATAAACTTTGTAATTTCTCTTGAAATTCTGTTTCTCCTAGAACTAAACCTGCTGCAAATGCTCCTAAAATTGCTTCTAAACCGATAGCAGTTGCTAGTAAAGCGCAGGAATTTAAGAATATTATCGCTAACAGCATTAATGCTGCTGGATTCTTGATTTTATTAATTAAGGAAACAAAGACAGAGCCAAAAACTTTTGTTAAAAATACCGCACCCAGCACGAATAAACTAGCACTGGTAAGTAAATAGAGAATATTGGTGATTTCTATTTCCCCTGTCTGTATCAAACTCAGTACAACTGCTAGGACTATAATACCGAGAATATCGTCTAATATTGCCGCTCCGAGAATTATCTGACCTTCTTCAGAGTTAAGACTACCAATGTCTTGCAGGACTTTAGCCGTAATTCCAATACTTGTTGCAGTTAAAGCCGCACCTGCAAATAAAGCTGGTATAGTTGCAACCCCAAAAAATTGGATTAATACAACAGTCCCTAATACAAAAGGAACAGTCACACCCGTAATTGCAACAGTTGTGGCTTGAGTTCCGACCCTAATCAATTCTTTAAGGTCAGACTCCAAACCTGTAGTAAATAAAAGAGCTAACAGCCCGATATTGGCACTTGTATCGAGAAAATCCTTCATCTGGAATCGATAAGCTTGTTCCACAACTGTGGAAGATGCACCAGTCACAAATTCCAAACCGTTGAGTAAAGCACTGTTAACTTCTATTCCCTCTGAGGAAAAGACTATAAATCCCAATACAGAACCACCGAGCAACATTCCCGCAACTAAATCACCTAAAACAGTCGGTAATTTCAGTCGGATACAGATTTCTCCTAGAATTACGCTAAAAATAAAAATTATTCCCGCAGTTCCGACCAAAGCAGCAATAGTTGCTTTTTCTTCTCCTCCAGAATCCGCTTCTGCTAGTAACGAAGTAGGTAGATGGTATAACAGGGAGAAAATCGGTAAATCCAAATTTAGCTCCAAAGTTTTTGCAGTGAAAATTGCATCAAGCATTTAAAGAAGGCCCTGAATCTAATTAGTTAAAAAAACAAATGATTAGCTTTCTTACCCTGTGGCTTGTCAGACTGTATAAACAATAATAATTTCATTGCCCAAATTCGCTGTTCTTATCTCAGTTGTTGGCGATTGAGTCAAGAAATAATAATACTTTAAAAAACGTTTAATTCACTACTAACGCTAGATATAAGATTCAAATTATTATAGCAAATCGTTAATTATTTGAAGAATGATAACTATTTAGATTGCTTATTTTTAATTAAATTATCTGAATATTATAATTCCAACAACAGCATTTATATCATATCGTGGTTAAACTCCCGTGACTATAGAGACTAATTTTATACAGTAATTATGTGAGATGATAATTTTTATATATACCAGCTTATTGTAATTTTGAAAATATAATATTAATCTATGAAGATATTTCTTTATAATTGGGTAACTTAAAAGAAGATTATTCTAGAAATAGCAATATTTTGATATACATGTTTTCTAAATTAAGCTACACAGACTAATTCTGATTGCTGAATTTACACCAAGATTTCATTTACAGATATTGGAATCGATGCCATCTATACCTATTATCGATGATATTTGTTTGACTAGTATGCCCTATTTAATGAGTCTACAGGTATAACTTTACAGGTATAACTTTAAAGGCGCAATTTAATCAAAGGAAGAGTTGTGTTGGTCAATTTGTTTATTTATTGATGTATCATATTTATTTATTAATATATTTCATATAATTATTACCTCATTCGTAAAAAGGGATGTTAGGAAAACAATAGAAAAGCGAATAGAGAGTAGGGAAGAAGGAAGACAAAAGAGTACTGACTATTAATAGAAATTTGCAAAGATTTTTATCTTTATATTGCAGTGATTTAAAGCTATTGAAAAATGCTTTTAGCTTCCTAT
>CAKZYM010000257.1 GCA_937884685.1 uncultured Calothrix sp. | reverse complement strand
TATGTATCGATTAGTTGTAGTCGCATTTAATTAATTGAAGTCTTTTTACTTGGACAAAAATCAACTTACTGGACTTATTTGAGTGTATAAATTGTATGAATCTATAATTATAATTTTCCTTTGATTCAAACTGCTTTATGAGCTTAATAAAAATATTTTTTATACTTGAATTACTTAAAAAAATTACTTAAAAAATTCTAAGTAATTTGTAACTGTTCACTGATTTCTACTTCTTATCCTTCTTCTTCTTAGCGGCTGCGGAGACTGGTAGCTGGAGATTTTGGTTATAAACAAACTTATTATTAATTACTACCTGTCGTTTAGGAAGAGCATCATTAGAATCGAGATTATCTTGTGCGGGAACTTGCAATGTATAGTTACCAACCGGAACCCCATCAAGACGATAAAGACCAAATTGGTCGGTGGTTCCAGATAATACTCGTGCCCCCTTGCTGGTGACTAATTCTATACGTACTTCTTTCAAAGGTTGACCGGATGCATCTGTTACTTTTCCTGCAACCCCATATTCCGTTCTCACGGGGAAGTCTACGCGAGTTACCCCAGCAGCACCAACTTCAGCTACAAAGCTAGTTTTAGATACTGCAAGTTCGATGGGCAATTCTTCGGGTTCGAGTTCAAGAACATAAACACCTTCTGGTAAATTACCAACAAAGAAATTACCACTAGAATCAGTTTTTGTAGAACCTACATTCTTATTGCGAGTATCGTAAACGCGGACAATTGAACCACTTAAATCAAAGCCTTCGGTTTCTCCCTCTACCGCTAATTTACCCGCAACTGCACCACGTTCTTTGCTGATACCGCTGTATCTTGCTGGGGTGAATCTACCACCAGCAACGGACATATCTGATGTCAATGATAGGCTGAGACGACCATCATCAAATGCGTTGAAGCTTCCTCCCCTCGAAGGTATAGCTTGATAATTCAATCTGGCGAACAAACCAGGTAATAAGCGCATGCTCGCACCTGCTGTAGGTCCAACTTCTCCATCGCTTAAGGCTAAACCCACATTCCAGCTTAAATTGTTAAAATTACTTGCATTGTGATTAAGACCTATAGAATAACGTGGATTTGAATCACCGCCAAACTCGTTTCCGAAAGACAGTTGATAATTGCGGTTGAGATTATATCTCAAATCCGAAACATATGAGTCACCGTAACTATTAAAAGATAGTCTTGTACTTCTATTAGGTCTAAAGAAAGCATTAAGTAAATACTTTCCGTAAATATCGGGTCTACCGTTCAAAGATAATTTAGAAAAAGGACGAGCGGAGAAAGTCGGTAAAATATAGTTGGAAGAATTATTCTCACCATCTTTACGACTGCGAGCAATAAAGCCTAAATTAAATTTATTACCGAAGCGATATCTAAGGTCTAAACTATGGTTAAAACGCTCTCTACTGAATGATGAATTACCGGTTCTATATCCATCAGGTAACGATTGAGAATTAGCATTGATTTCTAATTTATCAAAATCAACATCTAAGTTGGCAGAATAACCAACTTTATCAAAAGAATTACCTACACTTGCTGATAAAATTACTGGATTTGCTAAACGCCAAACTAAACCGGCTTGTCCTTGAAAAGAATCAGGAACAGTTTGCAATGAACCTTCAAAAGTTAAATTATTTGAAAGTCCCTGACGCAGTTGATAAAAGCCAACTAGTTCACCTTCATCATCAGAATTAAAATCGCTAAATAAACTATCTTGAACTAAGTTACCGCTAAAACCTAATCCACCTAACTGTACGTTACCACCTGCTGGCAAAAGCAAGTCTGATGAACTAATTCTAACGGTACGAATATCAATAGGAGAGCGTAAATTATTACGGTCAAAAACTAATATCTCTATTTCATTGCTTTGACCAACGGGTAGTCTGACATCGAGAAATTCATAAATTCCATTAAATCCTACCTGTTGTGATGCTACAGCAACACCACCAACTCTTAACTGTACGACACTCGCTGGAGGAACTTGACCGCGAAATGTTTGTACGGGTCTGGAACGTCTGGGTAAAATTTCACTAGCACTCGAACTTATACCAAAACTTGTTGCTGGTAGATTACTGTAGCCAAATTGCAATCCTGTTAAGTCAAGACTATTTAATAAAGGATGCAAACCTAATCTTTGACGACCAATTTGATAGCGGAATTGATTGCTACGTTTATAGAAAAAGTATTCCGTTAAGTTTGGAGAGTCTTCAAAGTTATTACCCATACGTACACGCCACGTACCTCCAGCAAGTCTTCCTCCCAAAAGTGTAGAACTGCGTATACTTGTATCTCTAGAACTTGTATTAAGTGTTAATTCTTGTCTGAGACTTGAAAGTCCGGTGCTAGGTGCAAGAAAATCGGGTGTTAATTGAGCATTTGTTCGAGGTTGTCTGCTACCACCCCTCCAAGGTAGGTCCGCCAGTAAGGTTAAATCAGCGGTATTTAACTCTAAACT
>CAKZYM010000256.1 GCA_937884685.1 uncultured Calothrix sp. | reverse complement strand
GAATTTTGAAGGATACGAACTGTTTTTAAATACAGATTCCCTGTATACCTATCATAATATTGAGCAAAGTAATACTAAGAAAGCTTAACTAATCTCAGGTTGAATGATTTGTACGAGTAATTATGCAAAATACTGTTTCTGCCTGTCTCCGTCAAGACATTAAAATTTGATTGTAACAGTATTTCCGCTTGAATACGTTGTAGCTGTAGTTAATCAGCGGTTATTTTCGGCAAAAAGCTCTACGATAGCCAATTCTTTAGAATTCATGAGCCATATACAACAAAAATATTGTTCTTTCGTTCCCTATTTAATTAGCATAAATATTTGCGTCTAACGGTCTTCTCAAGCTTTTTTCCTACGTATTTCAGATGACAAACTTGTGTTTCAAATATTTTGATATCTTGAACTAGTTTTAACTATTTTGAATTCTTTACTCTTTACTCCCCTCTAAATTTGGACGTACCTTTGCTCTCATAAGTACGGCGGTAATATTATCATGACCATTATATTTATTGGCTAAATCAATTAAATCTCTTACACCTTTTTCTAGGTTAGCTGCAGAACTAATTAAATTTAGTAAATTGGTTTGCCAATGTTTTTCTAATAAATCGTTATCCGATAAACCATCTGAGGTCAGGATAAACAATGCGTCTTCAGTAATTTCTAAAAACTGTACCTCTGGAGCAATAAAATTATTATCCCTAGGACCTAGAGCTTGAGTTAACTGATAAGCATCTGGACGAGAATAAGCAATGCTCGGTTCAACTCCACGAGAAATTTCTCTTTGACCTACTTCATGGTCTACAGTAACCTGCTCTAAACCTCCCTTACGAGTTACTCGATAAAGACGACTATCACCTACATGAGCCACTGCTACGCGAGTATTCTGTATCAAAACTAGCACTAAAGTAGTGCCCATACGACCTACTCCAGAACGAGCATCCTGCTGGTTAATATTGTGTATTGCTTGATTGGCTTGAAAAACTCCTTCGCGAATTATTTCTTCACTGGGAAGCCCATCTGATTTCCAATTTTCTTGAAAATACTGTCGTAAAGTGCTTACAGCAAGTTCGCTCGCGACTTCACCACCTGCATGTCCACCCATTCCATCGCAAAGGATATATAAGCCCCTCGCTCCAGCAACTTTACTTTTCGGTAATTCAATTTTATTAATTTTTGTTTCAATACCAAAATAATCTTCGTTGTGGTCGCGTTGTTTTCCCACATCGGTCAGCCCTGCATTTTCCAAGCTGGCTAACTGCATTGGTAGGACTACCGTGGGTGTATCGTCGATTTTAGTCGGACTTTGCTCTAAATCATCCAACTGTAAAACTGTAGGATTTGAATTTTCTTTTTCGGAAGCAAAAAATAAGTTCTCAGGTGGATCAATTTGCGGACTTGCTTCGGATTGATTCAACTCGATTTGTAACTCCGTAGAAATTAATTCCAACTGCGATCGCAGTTGTTCGGATGTTGCAATTTCACCTTCTGCCAAATTCCCCATAAGTTCAAGCAAAGAACCAAATTGAGTACGTTGAGATTCTCTGAATAATGCTTGCCAAACCTGTCCTAAATCTTTAATCGTAGGTGTATCATCTGGAGATTTCTGGAAGGAAGCTTTGGATTCCTTACGTATATCCGGGTACAAGCGCTGTAAAGCCAGAGACTGGTCTTCGTCAATTCGCAAATTAGACAAATCAAGAAGACTTTGAAGACAATCGTGGGGTTCTAATACATCCCACAACTGAGTCATTTGATAAAAATAATGTACAATCTGTAAGGATGTTGTCGCATCATTTTGCCATAATTCAGATAAATATAGCCAGTCAGAACGCTCTTCAAGCAAAATAACCTGCATATTCCCAAGTTGCCATGCATCATGAATTAGGGGAATTCCCAAATTACAGTATGCTTGTAAAGCGATATAAGTTTTAGCAAAGCTAGGAATTTTATCTTCTGCCACTGAGGCATTGCTCGATGCAGATAACTGTGGATTCGCCAACATCGCGTTTATTGGCGACACTTGATATGGTTGGCAATCAAAAACTTTCA
>CAKZYM010000255.1 GCA_937884685.1 uncultured Calothrix sp. | reverse complement strand
GCTAAGCATCTTAATAGCCCACGCAGGTGGGCTTTGTTTATATAGCCACACCCTTGCAGGGTGTTGGGTAAAATATTTATTCTTTGGAGGGATGTTCCCTTTTTGTTAAAGATTATTTATTTACTGCTAACTGCTCACTGTTCACTGTTCACTGATTTCTAGAACCGCGAATTACAACACGCTCACCTTGAATATTGATACTTTCAAGTTTAATTGGTAGTTTTTTTAGTTCCTGGGAAAGGAGTTGATTGATACTATCTTGAGGAATACCTATATTTTGGGATAGTTCAGCAATTGGAAAGCTAAGATAACCCAGAGAAACGCGAGTTGCATCGTCAAAGCTTAATTCCTGGTCACGAATACTGGGTTTTCCTTCAATCCCGATATAAACTTTTTTCTCTTTTCCTGGTAAACGCTGTATTAGTTGGACAATTTTCGTTTGTTTTTGTAGAGATAAATCTTCAACTGGAATAGATGCAGTTTCAATCACAGCACCTACAGAGATTTTACCATTTTCAATTTTAGTATTTGTACCTTTAATTGCCGAAATAAACTTCTTGCTCTTATCTTGTTTTCCTATAGAAGTAATAATTAGCGAATTGACTTCTTCTGCATCAAGTTCTACCTCTCCTGTAGTTGTTGCTGTCAAATTATCTGAAACTTTACGCAATACTTGTTCAGAATTTATTAACTTCTTAACTGGTTTAGTTGTAGAAATTACGTTTTCATCAGAAGATGATTGAATATACCAGGAGGGTAACTGCGTCGCTTGTTTCCAAACGAAAAAAACAGACATACCCATAACCCCAAAAATCAAGCTAAATATTAGCAAAAGTCGCTTGTACATGGTTGAAGAAAATTAAAATGTAGAATAAATAAACGGACTGCCAAATCTTATTACTTCAACATCAAGAGCATTTCCTCAACATTCAAATATTCTTTACCTTACTTTATTGTAGATATAGATTTTGATTTTTTGATTTATAGTTTTTTTAATTGTTACTTAAAATAGGGAACAGTTAATGGACAAACGCATCTAAATTTTAAAGGTACGGGTACGGCTTCGACAAACTCTGGACTGGAGCGTGCAATTAGCCAATCCAAACGAAGAAAGTAATGCTAGATTGTTACTTCTATAACCTTTAGCCAGCAACACTTCATACAAAATCTGTGCCTTTCATTTTTGGTGTGAAAGTGATTGTGAGAGCCACTTTCACACCAACCAAAACCAGCAGAAATCAATTTTTATAAAATTTGCGGAAAACTATCAAAGTACAAAGTCTAGCGTCACGTTACCGAAAAGTTTTACTTCATCAATTTGTGATATCTGAAAAAATTAGGGTGGGGTTTCGACCAATAAAAAAACTATTTCCCACTACCAAAATCGGTTTGTCCATATTTTTAAAACTCTTCAGAATTCAAATAAAAAACCCCAGTCAGGGGACCAGGGTTTGATTTATGTAGTAGATTAATTATTTCATTCATTATCTGGTACAGCGGCTTCTAATGATTCTAAAGACTGTTCAAATCCCATACGCTGTTCGGCATTACGTAATAGATAACCATTAAGCATAGCAGAAGCTAAAAGTCTTCCTAAATTTTCGCGGTTAGTAGTAATCATCACGTTAAAATCATCGGCAGGTAAACCACCTAACATTGCAACAATAGTGCGCTCAATTGCTTCTGAAACTTCTGAAGATCCGGGTTTAGAAAGTTGGGAAATAGCTTCAGGACTCAAAGATTTAATGTAGTGTAATAAGGAATTATTACCTACTGTCTGATTATCAAAAAATTCTGGATTGCGTTGGTCTATATTATTCATGGAAATTATTTGTAACGTTTTCTTTAACTTACATAAATAATGTAACAGCTATTTAATCCAGAGGCAGTCAGTTAAACCGTACTTTGAGATGGGGGTTTCTTCTACTAGGGGATGGAGAGATGGGAAGATAATGGGACAAAAGGAGAGGGAGATGGGGAGAGAAGGAGATGGCAAGAAATTATTCCTTATTCTAGAATCTAATATTCCTCAACTCCTAACTCCTAACTCCTAACTCCTAACTTTTAACTCCTAACTCCTAACTCCTAACTTTTTACCTTCTTTTTCAATACTTCCAAAAGCTTATCAACATTTTCTTTACGGCTGTTGTAACCCATTAGCCCAATACGCCAAACTTTACCTCCCAGTTCACCAAGACCACCTCCAACTTCAAGGTTATCTTCTAGTAGCATTTCTCGCGCAACTGCTTTACCATCAATACCTTCAGGGATTCTTACCGTAGTGAGTGTTGGTAATCTGTACTGTTTCTCAACGTGCAAAGTCATTCCTAAATCTTCTAGACCCTGCCACAAATATTCTGCATTATTTTGATGTCTTTCCCAACTATTTTCTACTCCTTCTTCTGCTAGTAAACGTAAGGATTCCCGCAAAGCATAATATAAATTGATGGGGGCTGTATGATGATATGTGCGTTCTTTACCCCAATATTTGCTTAACAGGTTCATGTCCAAGTACCAGTTTGCAACCTTGGTTTGACGCTTTTGCAATTTCTCCATTGCACGGGAACTCATAGTAAACGGTGAAGCTCCGGGAGGACAACCCAATCCTTTCTGACTACAACTATAAGCTAAATCAACTCCCCATTCATCCAAGTACAGGGGAACACCACCCATACTTGTAACTGAATCTACCAGCAGCAAACTTCCATGCTCGCGACACAGTTCGCCAACTCCTTCCAAGGGTTGACGTGCCCCTGTTGAAGTTTCTGCGTGAACCAATGCTACTATTCTGGGACGATGGGTTTCTATTGCGGTTTTCAATTCATCTAAAGAAAATACCTGTCCCCAAGGCTTGGTAATGGTTCGCACGTCTGCACCGTAACGTCCAGCCATATCAACCAAACGATTACCAAAGTATCCAATAACACCGACTAAAACCACATCACCTGGTTCTACTGCATTAGCGACTGTGGCTTCCATTGCAGCGCTTCCCGTTCCGCTAACTGCTATTGTGAGTTGGTTTTCGGTTTGCCATACATAGCGTAACAGCGACTGAATCTCATCCATCAGCGTCAGAAAAGCCGGGTCGAGGTGCCCAACGGGAGCAGTATTCATTGCTTTAAGTACGTCAGGATGGGTATTTGATGGACCGGGACCGAGGAGCAAACGGTTCGGTATATTTAAGGGTGATAGCTGTAATTTTTGGTTATTTTTTGCAGGGAGTGTTTGGGTCATGATGGTAGATGCTACTGGTTTGAAAGGGAATGACGGATTATAGGTATATATTTTAAACTTTGATTTGGGCGGATGGCGGATATGCTAGAAAACTAATTGATTGGGTTAGATACTTTATTGGTTGTGCAGTTGAAATCGTAAAACGTTCCGATGACACCTCATTTAAAGTATTACCTAGACGTTGGGTGGTGGAGCATTTATTTAATAAACACCCTCTTAGATTACTGAGTTAAAACTAGTAACGTGAGTTACATTTGTTCATAACACAATAAATATAATGGATTTGCATAGTGTAGATAATTATTTACTTCCTACAGATATTAATAAAGTTACCGATTGGGGTGAAGGTTGGAGTTGGTTGGCTGGAGGTACTTGGTTATTTTCTGAACCACAACCGGATATCAAAACTTTAGTAGATATACAGGCTTTGGGTTGGGATGAAATTGAGTTTATTAATTCCTCTCATTCTCAGCAAGAAGAACTATTAGCTATTGGTGCGACTTGTCCTTTAATTAAGTTAATAGAATATCCTTGGTTATCTGAATATATTGCTGTAGAAGGTTTTCGAGGTGCGATAAATGCGCTTTCGGCTTCGTTGAAAGTAGTGAACGTAGCCACTGTGGGAGGTAATATTTGTCTGGCATTATCGGTAGGAACTGTTGCGCCTATAATGGTAGCATTGAATGCCAGTTATGAAATTTGGAATCGTCAAGGAAAATCGCGAGTTGTTAGAGCAAAGGATTTTCAAATCGGTTCTCGTCAAACAGTTTTGCAATCTGGAGAATTATTACGACGAGTTTTAATTCCTGTAGAAAATTTAAAATGGCAAGTTGATTATAAACGCTTTGGAATTGCAGCGAGTGACCCTGCTTTAGCTATTATTGTAAGTGCTTATAATTCGGTTTCCAAAAAATTGCGCTTGGTTCTCGCTGCGAGTGTCAATACACCAATTTTATTAAAATTTGAAGGTGATTTAGAAAGAAATTTGAATTATATTTCTTCATTGAAAAATGTAGATTTTATTGAAGATGAAAGAGCTAGTGCTGTTTATCGTCGCGAAATCACACAGGTTTTAATTAAACAATGCTTAAAGGAGTTAGGAGTTAGGAGTTAGGAGTTAATAATTTTTACCCCCTCTACCCCCTCTACCCCCTCTACCCCCTCTATATATATGCAACCTCTAAATTTCAAAGTTAATAACCAGTATCACAGCACAACTTGTCACCCCGGAAGCAGTTTACTTTCTGTTCTTCGTCAACTTAATTACTTCGGGGTACATCGGGTTTGCGAAACTGGTGATTGTGGGGCTTGTACTGTTTGGGTAAATGATACACCCATACATAGCTGTATTTACCCAGCGATGAGAATCAGAGAAAAATCTATAACTACCATCGAAGGGTTATCAACAACTAACGAATTAGCACCAGTACAAAAAGCATTTTTGAAAGCTCAAGGATTCCAATGCGGGTTTTGTACTCCAGGAATGATTATGAGTTCCGTGAAGTTTCCTCAAGGGTCAATAGAAGAAATACTTACTTGTATGAAAGGGAACTTGTGCCGCTGTACCGGCTACCAAACAATCATTGAAAGTATTTTACTTTATCAAAAGTCAAATGGACGTGACACCGTTGCCACGCCCGCAATTCTCACACCACACTCCGTAGGAGAAAGCATTCCGAAACAAGATGGAACTGCTATCGTCACAGGTAAAGCATACTACACTGCCGATAATTTGCAATCCGGATTATTACATTTAAAAGTTATTCGCTCTCCCATACCCCATGGAAAAATCCGCAATATTAAGGTTGACGAAGCAAAAGCGCTTGAAGGGGTAATTGATATCTTTACATACAAAGATGTTCCGAGAATACCCTATACTACCGCTGGACATGCTGAGCCAGTTCCCGACCCTTTAGACCATTATTTATTAGATAATAAAGTGCGATTTGTGGGTGATAGGGTTGCTGCTGTGGTGGCTGAGTCGGTGGAGATTGCGAAAAAAGCCTGCGAGTTAATTGAGGTTGATTATGAAGTTTTACCTCACGTTATCAATCCAATGGAAGCGATGAAAGATGGTAGCGTTGTTATCCATGATGAACCGGAATCTCAACAAATTCCCGATAGAAACCGTAATATTGCAGGTGAGATATTTTTGGAATCGGGAAATTTAGAACAAGGTTTTATTGAAGCGGATTTAATAGTAGAAAATACATATACTTTACCAGCAGTACAACATGTCCATTTAGAACCTCATGTAACGGTAACGCATTTGGAATCGGATGGTACTTTGGTTGTTCGCAGCAGTACTCAAGTACCGTTTCACTGTCAAAGATTATTATCGCAACTTTTCAATATTCCTCAAGATAAAATCCGCGTTTATAAACCACAACTTGGTGGTGGTTTTGGCAATAAACAAGAAATTTTAACAGAAGATTTATGTGCTTTAGCGACTTTACGTACTGGTAAACCCGTACAGTGGGAGATGACCAGAAATGAAGAATTTACCGCTACAAACAGCCGTCATGCAATGACAATTAAGTTAAAAACTGGAGTTAAAGCAGATGGCACAATTATTGCTCAAGACTTAGGAATCATTGCTAATACCGGTGCTTACGGCAATCATGGTAAGACAGTAGTATTTTTATCTGGTTACATTCCTTTGGGTTTATATCGTTGCGATAACAAAAGATTTACAGCACATGCCGTTTATACTAATACCATGCCTGGAGGTGCATTTCGTGGTTATGGTGCAACTCAAGGTACTTTTGCAATGGAATCTCAAATTGATGATATTGCTAATCAATTAGGTCTTGATGTTATCGAAATAAGACAGAAAAATTTAATTCGTCCGGGAGATTTGGTTAGTTTAGGAAATTCTGGAGAGCATTTTAATTTAATTGGTAGCTATGCTGTGGAAGAATGTTTTACTCAAGTGGTTAAAACATTAAATTACGTTCCCGGTCAACCTCCAGTTATCAATAAAAATCGCCGTCGCGGAGTTGGTTTTGCTGTTTCTATGCAGGGAAGCGGCTTGTGTAAAATTCACACTGCTTGCGTTAAATTATCGCGGTTAACTAATGAAAAATATGAGTTAAGGACGGGTTCAGTTGATGTTGGTACGGGTTCCGATACCACTTTACGACAAATTGCAGCAGAAGTTCTAAAAGTAAAAGTTACTGACATCAAAATTATTTCCGGAGATACGCAATTAACACCCTTTGATGCGGGTTCTTATGCTTCTGCAACCATGTATATTTCCGGACAAGCTGTTAAATTAGCAGCAGAGAAATTAAAGCAGAAAATCGCAAGTCAAGAACCACAAAAAATAATCGAAGTAGAAGAAAGTTATACAGCAGATGAAGCAACATTAACTTTTGCGGTTCAAGGTGTGGAAGTTGAAGTTGATATTGAAACCGGAAAAGTGGACGTTTTAAGATGCATTCAAGCAATTGATATCGGTAAAGCAATTAATCCCAAAATTTGTGAAGGACAAGCAACCGGAGGAATTGCGATGGGAATTGGTTATGCTCTAACCGAAGAATTATTATTTGACGAACAAGGAAGAATAAGTAATCCAAAATTAAGAGAATATCGCATCCCCACAGCGGCAGATATGCCACCAATGGAAATATTTTTAATCGAAAAAACCGACCCCTACGGCCCATTTGGTGCTAAGGGTGTAGGAGAAATTACAACTAATTGCACCGCTCCAGCAGTCAGAAATGCAATTGCTCATGCTACAGGTGCAAAATTACGACAATTACCAATGACACCCGAAAGAGTTTGGAAAGAGTTATCAGTCAACAGTCAACAGTAAACAGTGAACAGTTATCAGTTGAGGTCTCGTGCATTTAATTTATATAATATTAACAACCAGAATGCTGACACTGTAATATTTCAAAACTTCAATTGATAAAATTAACTTTCTGGAAAATAAACGTATTCGTTATCAAAATCCAAAATATAAAATTCTTTAACTGTTCACTGTATGTCCCTCTGGGACAGGCTACGCTAACACTGCTCACTGTTCACTGTTACTTTTTCATTCTTAAGTCAGTAACGGTAGCGTTGATATCATAATTAAAGCCTTCGAGCTTTGCTGGACTACCGATTTTAACTAAGCTTTCACCTAGCACTGCAGCAGTATTTTGCATTTGGGCTTTTCCAGTCAATGTGATAAAAATATCTGTTTCAAACTTCGCGCTGGGGTCTGGTAATTCTTTTACCGAACCATCGGGTTGAGTTACATTTATAGTGATTGGTAGCTGCTTGACAGATTTTATTGTCATTAATCCGGAGGGTTTATTGTCGATTGTCAGGTCAGTTTTTTGACCACTTTTTAAACTTTTTTCCAACAAAGCTTCAGGACGAAGTAAATTTAAACCATCTACAAATAAATCTACTTCTATAAGCTCAGTAGCAGTATTAATCTGAGCATTAGAAGCAGCTATATTAGAGAACATTATTACGGAAGCGAACATCAGCACCGTGAATGTAGTGAAGCCCGCTATAATTATTGGGGAAAGCTTCTTACTGAAAATGCTTCTCACCCAAGCAGAATTAAAACCATTAGCATTCAAAATTGCCATTAAAATTAATGCCTTTTGACGCAAATTGGACAAATAAAATAAAGTCAACGAGTCAGAATGTTGAGCTTTCATACGATACTAGCGCAACAGTTGACAAATGAGTAATATAAAAGTCTAATATGTATTAATTACTATTCTATGTTGCAAGACTATGACTAGTAAGTGACTAAAAATACTTTAGAAAATTTAACTTAATGCTGGGGTGAAGCGAATGTCTACCGTTTATTTGAAGGAAGAAGAGACTTTACAAGTAAGTATGGAAGATTTGGAAAAGTATCTTTATGAAAATCACGAGAGGATAGGGAATCGTCGTAAGAAATTACATAGACTTCCTACAATAGATGTTAGAGATAATTCAACTAAGAAAAAATAGTCAATTGTTTTTAATGAAGAAATAAATTAAAAAATATAATACTTATCTGAGTTATCCCAAATGATTAACATTGTAGTACGTTGGCGGTGTTTGTCGCGCCAGCGTACTACAATTTGCATTAAAGATTGGGGTGTTTCTTGGTTTATCAGCTTTGAGCGGGAAGTTACTGTTTGTCAAGACCTCAAACAATCTCAAATTCTAACTGATGACTTTTCAAAAAACTATGAGTGAAGTGGTCAACTTCATTCGTGTTGCTTAATTCTAAGTTGTAAAAGTCTACTTGCTCATGTTCAAAATAAGGACCAGCGTGCCAAGTTCCGACATTCAATTTAATAAAACAATTTCCAGGAATGCGAAAGCCTGCAATATTTTCTAAGGCAGGTTCATCTATATTATTATTAGGTGGACAAACTGCCATTAGCCAATCTTTACCGGCTAAAGAACCCAAGCATTGAGTGCATTTTGCATGACGGGTAATATTATGAAACTTATTTCCACGTCCCTGTAATTGCATAATATAAAATCTGGGAATACCTTTATCAAGTACTAATTGAGCATCTTCTGCATCGAATAATTTACCATCTTTGCTAGGAAAAATAAC
>CAKZYM010000254.1 GCA_937884685.1 uncultured Calothrix sp. | reverse complement strand
CCTTTATTCAGATTAGTCTTATAAGCCCTCCAATACTTAGCCTTCATCATAATTTGTTTCACATTCGCTGCTGGTTTATCTGGAATTATCGGCACCTCGCAGATAACCATCAGTCTTTTCCCTTTTGTATTTACATTTATCTGGAAGTCTGGAATTGTCTTAATTTGCTTAGCCGGAGCAGCAGTACTCATTGAATCTTTTCGATGAATCTGCATATTTAACAGCCCGAACCTCAATTGCTTTCATGAGTTTGAGTTTCGGGCTATATAAACAAAGAAAATCCACATGAATATAATTAGAAGTCTGTACGTTTTCGTTGTATCTTCTTGCATTTATTCAACAATGCTTCTACCTATGTTAGGTCTTCCGACAAATTTTTCAATCGAAGTGAAAGCATTGAGCATCAAAGTCACAATATTAAGCTCTCCTCGATATATTATCGACAAGAAATTACGAGAATCTAAACTGTTGAGCGACACCAGAGATGATTAATTGAATCTACGACAAAAGCTGTATTATCTTACTTCTTGCCTAAAAAGTAATCTTCTTGTTAAAAACAAGAAATGCTTTTAGGCTGGGTTGAACAGTTTTTTTATTCATCAATCAATATAATAGTTCAGTCTTTTATTCTCTCACCCATCGAGCAAGATAATATGATTTTATTATCTTTAGTAATAGGGCTAATTTTAGGGTATTTGCTGAGCGGTAAAAAAGGTAGCTTAATCAGTATCAGATTTTATATAAATATTAATTTCAGCGATAATTTGAACGGAAACGGTAACAATAATGGAAATAACAATGGGAATAATAACAAGAACGAGAATTTAAATAATAATTTGAATAATAACAAAGATAATGGGAATGGGAATGAAGTGAAGAGTGAGGAATTGGGAGCATCCCAATTTTGAATAAATATTTTACCTAACACCCTAAAAGGGTGCGGCTACATGAACAAAGCCCACCTGCGTGGGCTAAGAAACCTCGTAGCCCACGCAGGTGGTGAGCCTAGTTGGGGGTGTCGGTTTCCGTCCCCCAAACTAGCGTTAGCGGAGCGAGGCGTTAGCCTTACCCGGAGGGGCTTTGTAATAATAGCCCCAGGCTTATAGTCTGAGGGCTTTTTGCAGATTTGGATGCTCCCTGAGGAATTAGCATTATAGGTTGGCTTAGATACGAAAACTTAATTCAGCTTGTAATAAAAATCTTGATTTTTAATTATGATTTTAGGTAAATTCTAATATATTTTAGTTCTATCCAATGACTGAAGAAGAATTATTAGAGCAAATTGAAAAAGCAGCAGTAGAGAAAGCAACTAGATTAGATTTTTGTGGTCAGTTGTTGAGCTTTATACCAAAAGAAATCGGAAAACTGACTAATCTAAAATATCTTGACCTTGAAAAGCATCAACTGAGCAGTTTACCAGCAGAAATAGCTCAACTCATAAATCTTGAAGAACTCAACCTCGGATTTAACGAATTCAGTTACTTTCCAGAAGAAATATTTCAGCTTTCAAATTTAAAACGTCTTAACTTGATGGGTAATAAGCTAAGTCATTTACCTTCAGAAATAGTGAAACTAAGCAAATTAGAATTTCTGGACTTAGACATTAATCAGTTGAGTAGTTTAACAACAGATATATATAAACTCACGAACTTAAAGGAACTTCACTTACGGGAAAATAAATTAGATAATTTTCCATTACAAATAATTTTACTAAATAATTTAGAAATACTCGATATCAGCGGTAATCCACTAAGCACTATACCATCAGAAATATGTCAACTCAGCAATCTTGAAGAATTAGAAATTTGTGGAAATGAACTAAGTGACTTACCAAAAGAAATAGGATTACTAGAAAACCTTGAATTTCTCAATCTCAGTGAAAATAAACTGTATAGTTTACCAAAAGAAATAGCACAACTTCACAGCCTTGAATGGCTCGACCTTAACTATAATCAATTTTATAGTTTACCAGTAGCAATACTGGAACTTCCCAACCTACGGAGATTAGATATCAGGGACAATCGATTGAGTTATTTACCAGCAGAAATTGCAAAACTTAGAAATTTAGAATCCCTCAATCTCTTTGATAATCAACTGAGAAGTTTACCAATAGAAATTACAGAACTTACTAACTTACAATATCTAAGTTTGAGTAAAAACCCACTTGCTATTCCACCAGAAATTTTACAAGTAACATCCAGAGAACCAAAGAAAATTCTCGATTTCTATTTCACTCAACAAAATCCAAAGGAAACCTAATTTTTTAAAATCTCACAAAACCATCGGCAAACTCACGGTAAAACATGTCTCTCCCTCTAACGCTGAATCGAGCATCAATTCCCCATGATGAGCGCGAACGATTTCCCGAGCAAGACTCAAACCTAATCCAATTCCTTCTACTTTACGGTTTCGAGATGGATCTCCGCGATGAAAACGGTCGAAAATTCGAGTTCTATTTTCATCTTTTATTCCCTCGGATGCATTGACAATTGTTATTTTAAGTAAATTATTTTTTGTGAAAGCGTCAACTTTTATCCAACCGTCAGCAAGATTATATTTTATCGCATTACTAAATAAATTTTGCAAAACTTGTTTTAGTAAATCGCTGTCACCTTTAACTTTTAATTCCTTTGCAATATTAGCTTGTACATTCAGATGGGGAGCCAACATTTCTACATCTTCCAACATCTGAAATAACAACTCCGAAATATCCACCTCCACCAGATATAGACTCAACTGTCCAGCATCAGCTAAAGACAACAATAATAGTTTGCGGATAATTCCCCTCAGACGGTGAACTTCATCCAAAAGATGACCCAAACGCTGCTGTACTTCACTTCCGGGAGTCACTTGCTGTAATGTTCTTTCTAATTCTCCTTGCAAAATAGTTAATGGAGTTTTTAACTCATGAGCAGCATCACCACTGAATCGGGAAGCTTGATTAAAACTGCGTTCTAAACGTTCCAACATCTGGTTAAATACCCGAATCAATTCCACAAATTCTGAATCTGTTTTTTCAATGGGAATTCTTCTATCTAAGCCTTTTGCACTTACCTGTTGAATTTCTTTGGTTAATTGATTTATCGGATTTAATACGCTTCTAGATAGTAACCATGCACCAATTGCAATTAATAGAAATATTCCAGGGATACAAATCAAGAAAATATTGGTAATCGTAGCCATTTCTTGATTAACTACTTCTAAATTAACAGCTAGCGCTAGTTTAATTTTGCGATGTTTGATTGTACCAATTCGCCAAGTTCCTGTTTTTGTTGTTGCTGTTGTTAAGGGAGGTGGAGGTAGAGGTGGTAGAGGTGGTAGAGGTGGAGGTGTAGGTGGTGGAGGTGGAGGTGGTTTGGGAGGAGGGGATTTTGTTAGCTCTAATCTTTTAACTAAAAGACGATACAAATCCTTGTCTTCAATTACTTCTTGAGATTGGTAAATTATATTATCTTCTAAATCAAAGACTGAAAACGCAATCGAATTTTTTGCATTTGCTCCTAGTATACGAAATAATAATTCTATATACTCCTGCCATCGCGATTCTTGGTAAAATTGCTTGGTTATTTTTTTCGGTGGACGTTTTGGCAGCATCAAATGATTAATAATTTGTGCATCCAAACGATTGACTTTAGCGGTATAAATCTGGAACCACGAAACTACACCAAACCCAATCAAAGCACTACCAGCAAGAACCGAAGAAAATAAAGCAATTCGCAGACGAAACGAAGATAGTTTCATGGATGAGTATCTGGTTGATGAAAGCGATAACCAACCCCGCGAATACTTTCAATCCATCCTCCTTTATCAATCGGGTCAATTTTTTTCCGAATCCGCTGGATACAAACATCTACAACATTAGTATTCGGATTAAAATCATAACCCCAAACGCGTTCCAATATCTGGGTTCTTGTGAAAACTCGTTCTGGCGATCGCATTAAATATTCGAGCAGATTAAATTCGCGAGTGGTAAGCTCAATAGCCCTTTGATTGCAAGTAACTTCCCTAGTAATTCTATCTAATTTTAAAGCTCCCACAGCAATAAAATTTTGACGCTCTCCCACAGTACGACGGATAACAGCATGGATACGAGCCACTAATTCTTCCACAAAGAAAGGTTTAGCAATATAATCATCAGCACCCAAATTTAACCCTTGTAATCTATCATCAAGTTCATTGCGAGCCGTTAACAAAATCACCGGGGTATTTTTACCTTCTCGACGCAATTGTTTGAGAATTGATAACCCGTCTTTTCCAGGAATCATAATATCCAAAATAATTGCGTCATATTCATTTTCCAAGGCTAGTAAACAACCTTCATCACCATTATCGCAGTAATCTACAGTAAAACCCTGCTCCTTCAAACCAGCCCGAACAAAGTCAGCAATTTTTGCTTCATCTTCAACAAATAGAACATTCACAAGTCTTGAATAGCTCCTAATTTGATAGTTCTATTTTAAATTCGCCACTCAAAAACTCAAATTACAATTTTGTAACCATTTGTAACCATTAGTGTTGGTGTCGGCAGACTGTTTTCGTCTCCCCTGTTTCACCCGCAGCTTTACTTAGATTCAACAGTAGTTTGAACTGGTGAGCCACCTTCAAGCCATTCTATTTTTCCCTCGACACAATTATATTTATATTCCTCTTCTACTTGAGGTTTAGCTGCTCCATCAAACTCTTCTTGGGTATCAGTAACATTTATATTGCCATTTGAATCATATAAAACAAAATTCTCATCATCGTATATCTCAGGAAGTTTCTTAATAAATTCACCATCTAAATTGTAGACATTATCACCATCGAGCCAAATACCAGTTGTTTCTTTAGAATCAGCCGTTGTTCGCGGACAAAATGGTCCTGCTTCATAGTTAGACGGGTATCCGCTGACAGTAATTGATTTACAAGTGCTTTGCGTTCCATCAGCCAAACTGCAATCCTTAATAGTAATATCCTTAACAATTGCATTTTTTAGAAACGTCATACCAAGGGTTTTGTATTCTGTAAGAGCGGTTTCTGCTTCTTTACCACTATCTTTGTCGCTAACCTGACTTATGTTTGCGCTGCTTGCAATTGGTGTCTGTTTGGTGCAACCGAATGATGAAACTGCCGCCATAACACCTGTGAGAACAAGAATTCGTACCTTCATATTACATAATCCCCCACATTAATTACTATTAGTCCAGATATCTTAATAAAGGTCTAGAAAAAGGGTACTAAAAACTGTAGGAACATATATTTAAGGAGCATTTAAACAATTTTTAGTTATAACCCTATAAAAACAGATTTTATATTAAAAAAATTGCTTTTTAACTTCAAAAAATACGTCTTCAAATTACAATTTTGTAATTCAATTAAATAGTTAATTTTTATGTCGATATGTTGTGATTAATAAATGTTTAATTCTTCAATAAATATAAAAAGTATAGATTTTTTCATAAAATAGTTACTGTTTAAAAATAAAGATTACGTCTCAAAATTACAATTTTGTAATTTAAACAAAGGATAAACTATGATACCGCTATAATTTAATTAAAGTATTGAATAATTTCGATAAATATCCAAATTTAATCAAGCTCTTGGATTCTCCTACAAAGAGCCGCATAAGCCGCAATCAAAATCACTTATTTTTGTTTGCACTTATAGTGCATTCTTAGCGTATGAAACTCGAAACGCTCCAAACTAAAACATTCAAGCCCTTATCTAAAGGCTGGGTAAAACATAAACTAAATAAGTGGCTAATAGGTTTACTGATTCTCAGTTCATTGATGGGCGGTGGATACTTTATTTATCGTCAGATTACGATTTCTTTTGCTCAAAAAGCCAGGAGCAAAATGTTGACAGTCCCAGTTGAACGAGAAACTTTACCGATTACTATCTTAGCCAACGGCACAATTGAAGCTAAACAATCAACCAACGTCAGCCCCGATACTTCTGGACGGCTCAAAAGCTTGCTTGTTAAGGAAGGGGACTATGTAAAAACTGGGCAGATCCTGGCACGCATGGATGACTCGACCCTACAAGGACAATTTAGTCAAGCACAAGGTTCTCTAGCTTCGGCTCAAGCAAATCTGAAAAAGGCAATCGCAGGTAATCGCTCTCAAGACATTGCTCAAGCACAAGCACAGCTAGAGCAAGCCCAAGCGGATCTGCAAAAAGCACAAGCGGGTAATCGTTCTCAAGATATTGCTCAGGCTCAAGCAAGATTGAAAAGCGCTCAAGCCAATTTAACAAAAGCTGAAGATGACTTTAACCGCAACCAGCAATTGTATAATGCTGGTGCCATTGCACTACAAATTCTCAACCAGCAACGTGCCGAGCGCGATAGTGCCCAAGCTGCTGTAAATGAAGCACAGCAAGCATTAGCATTACAAAAAGCAGGAACGCGCGCTGAAGATATCGAGCAATTAAAGGCAGTAGTCACAGAAAAGCAACAAGCTTTAGCACTACAAAAAGCAGGAACACGACAGGAAGACATTGAAACTGCACGTGGTGAAGTGACTCAACAACAGGGTAATTTGAAAACGATTCAAACACAGATTGAAAACACAATTATTCGCGCTCCTTTCAGTGGTATTGTTACTGCCAAGTATGCCGACCCCGGTGGTTTCGTCACACCTACCACATCGGGAAGTGAAGTATCTAGTGCAACCTCTTCTTCTATTCTGTCGCTAGCATCAAATTATCAAGTTGTAGCCAAGGTTGCCGAAACCGACATCAGTAAAATTAAAGTTGGGCAGACAGTTGCGGTAATAGCTGATGCCTATCCTGACAAAACTTTTACAGGCAAAGTTGCTGAAGTTGCACCTCAAGCAACGGTGACTTCTAACGTTACTAGCTTTGAAGTAAAAGTGAACTTTACCGACCCAGAAACTCTTCTGCGTCCCAATATGAACGTCAATGCGAAGTTCGATGCAGGTAAATTAAATAATGCCCTTGTCATCCCAACAGTGGCGATTTTACGCCAGAAGAGTGGTACCGGAGTCAGAGTAATCACGGAAAAAGGAACTAAGTTTGTACCAATTAAAACTGGACTTACTGTTAATAGTAAAACTGAGGTTATTTCCGGTTTACAAGGAAATGAAAAAGTTGTACTTAGTGCGCCACCTGGTTCTCGAAGAAACAGTAACAATAACCGTCCTCCTGGTGGTCCTCCTGGTGGTCGCCCTCCTGGTGGCGGCCCTCCCCTTTAAATCAGTCAACAGTTAACAGTGAACAGTTATCAAGTTCTATGGTGGGGATTTAGTTTCTTGAATAAATGCATCACTCTTTATTGGTAACTGTTAAATTTGCTCCTATTCCAAGGTGAGTAAAATGAACGCAAGTTACTGCAAACCACGAGTAAAAAAGGTATCTACGGTATCAAAAGTAGAAATTCTGATGATGGCTCTTGAGGCATTGTGGAATAACAAACTCCGCACTATGCTAACAATGCTGGGAATCATTATTGGTATTACAGCAGTGATTACCGTTACCGCCGTTGGTCAGGGGACTCAAAAAGCTACCGAGCAAAGACTACAATCACTTGGAAGCGACATTTTGCAAGTGCGAACCGGTGCAGCCAGAAGTGGCGGGGTGCGACAGGGGGCTGGGAGTGCAGCGACATTAACCTTGGAAGATGCTCAGGCAATTGCTCAACAGGTTTTAGGAGTTGAACGCGTATCTGCTTTTCTGGAGCAAGATGCTCAAGTTGTCTATGCCCAAAACAACAACTCGATGACAATTATTGGCACCGACATCAACTACCCAGATGTACGCAATACTCATCCTCAGACAGGCAGATTTTTTACTCAGGAGGAGGTCGATACAGCAAAACCTTTAGCCGTTTTAGGTCCCACCGCAAGAGATGAATTGCTGGGTTCGGGAAGTAGCACAGAAGGCTCACAAATCCGCATTCAAGGACAAATCTATGACGTAATTGGCGTTATGGAGACAAAGGGAGCGCAAGGACGACAAAACCCAGATGAATTAATTTATATTCCGCTCACCAATATGTCTGCTCGGCTAGTAGGAAATAATTCTGTTAAGGGAGTTGCTATCAGAGGAATTTACGTCAAAGTCAAAAGCCAGGATAGGTTAGACGCTGCCGAGTATCAAGCTACAAATCTTTTACGGGTACGACATGGTATTTTTCCTGCAAAAGACCATAAGGATGATTTTAGGATTATAAATTCGGCTGACATTATCGAAACCCTTATCAGTACATCTAAAACGTTTACCGTAATGGTAATAGCAGTCGCCACAATTTCTTTAATTGTAGGGGGTATTGGTATTGCCAATATAATGCTCGTGTCAGTGGTTGAGCGAACTCGAGAAATTGGGATTCGTAAAGCAATTGGAGCTACTAATAGTGCTATCTTGAGCCAGTTTTTAGCTGAAGCAATAATAATTGCGGTAATGGGAGGGATGATTGGCATTTGCTTAGGGGTGGCTATTGGCTTTGGTGCCTCAAATACCTTCAAATTTCCCCTGGTAATTTCACCCTGGTCGATTCTGTTGGGGTTTAGTTTGACATTTATGATTGGACTGCTAGCTGGAGTCGTTCCCGCTCGTAATGCTGCCAAACTTGACCCAATCGAAGCGCTTAGAAGTGATTGAATAGCATATCGAGAACGCAAAGTCAAGCTCTTCCTAGATTTATGATTACCTATCGAATAAGAGGGGGGAGAAGGGGAAGAGTGGGAAGAGGGGGTAGAAAAAGCAATTTTTATAATCTATTTTAGAATGGGATGAGATTAACATGACAACAATGATTTGGATGGAAGGAATTGAAAAAACATAT
>CAKZYM010000253.1 GCA_937884685.1 uncultured Calothrix sp. | reverse complement strand
ACGGGCATCCCTGCCCGTTAGAATGTACCTCATGAAAATGAAATATGCTGTATTTTGACATTAATAACTAACTTATTGTCTAATCAAGATTCAGATTCTCAGGATTAATTCTAAACACAAAGTTTTTTAATGCAATTACCCAAACAAAAAATTCCCGATTGACAAACTAGCCAATCGGAAATTTTTTAACTAAAAACTAAGAACTAAAAATCAAAAAATCAAATCACTTTGATAATTTAGATAATCTATTTCTTCGCAGCTTCGCGTTCTTTAACTTCCTTAATCACTTCATCAGCGACGTTTCTAGGACATGGAGCGTAGTGGTCGAATTCCATTGAGAACTGACCCCGACCGGAAGTCATGGTACGTAAATCACCGATATATCCAAACATTTCGCTTAGGGGAACTTCTGCTTTGATGCGAACCCCGGTAGCACCTGGATCTTGGGATTTAATCATTCCACGACGACGGTTTAAGTCACCAATTACGTCTCCAACGTGGTCGTCTGGTGTAAATACGTCTACGTTCATTACCGGTTCAAGTAATTGAGGACCAGCTTTAGGAATAGATTGACGATAACCAGATTTCGCTGCAATTTCAAACGCAATAGCTGAGGAGTCAACTGGGTGGAAAGCACCGTCAGTTAAGGTAAATTTCACGTCAACTAAGGGGAAACCAGCCAAAATACCTTTGTCAATACTGCTTTCAAAACCCTTTTGTACCGCAGGCCAAAATTCTCTAGGTACGTTACCACCAGTTACTTTGGACTGGAACTCAAAGCCAGTACCGGGTTCGCCGGGTTCGATTGTATAATCAATCCTACCGAATTGACCGGAACCACCGGATTGCTTCTTGTGGGTGTAGCTGTCGTTGATTGGCTTGGTGATAGATTCGCGATAAGCAACCTGTGGCTTACCAACTTCTACTTCCACACCGTGAGTCCGCTTCAGAATATCAACTTTAATGTCAAGGTGCAGTTCTCCCATCCCTCTAATAATCATTTCACCGCTTTCTTGGTCGGTTTCAACTTGGAATGAGGGGTCTTCCTGAACCATTTTACTCAAAGCCATACCCAATTTCTCGGAACTACCTTTCTTAGTTGGAGTTACCGAAATCGAGATTACGGGGTCTGGGAACACCATTGGTTCCAAGGTTGCGGGCTGTTTGGGGTCGCACAAAGTATGTCCGGTTTGAACGTTCTTCATACCCACAATCGCCACAATATCCCCAGCTTGAGCCGAATCAATTTCTTGACGGGAATCAGCGTGCATTTCTACAAGACGGCTGACACGTTCGGTTTTACCAGTATAGGTATTGAGGATAGTTTCACCTTTTGACAAAGTACCCGAATAAATTCGAGTAAAGGTCAAAGCACCGAAGCGGTCATCCATGATTTTGAATGCTAGCGCTCTCAATGGCTTCTCTGGATCAACTGTTGCAAATTCACCGGTTTCATTACCTTCGAGGTCAACTTCTGGCTGAGGTTTAACTTCTTTAGGATTGGGTAAGTAATCAACAACAGCGTCAAGTACTAATTGCACCCCTTTATTCTTAAAAGAAGAACCGCAATAAGTGGGGAAGAATGCTAATTCTCTGGTACCTTGACGGATACAGCGCTTCAAATCCTCGATGGAAACCTCTTCACCTTCGAGATATTTTTCCATCAACGCATCATCTTGCTCAACAGCCATTTCAACTAGCTGTTCGCGCCAAGTTTCCACATCTTCCTTCATGTCCTCGGGAACATCCTTAATCTCGTATTTCATTGGATCTCCGGAATCATCCCAAATCCAAGCTTTACGAGTTAATAAATCGACAACACCAACGAACTCGCTTTCAGTACCGATAGGTAATACCATTACCATCGGCTTAGCAGCAAGAACATTATCTACCTGCTTGACAACGCGGTAGAAATCTGCTCCTATCCGGTCGAGCTTATTAACGTAGATAATTCGTGCAACTTTGGAATCGTTAGCATAGCGCCAATTTGTTTCCGACTGGGGTTCCACACCACCAGAGCCGCAAAATACGCCGATTCCGCCATCGAGAACCTTGAGAGAACGATATACCTCAATAGTGAAATCAACGTGCCCAGGGGTATCGATGATATTCAATTGATGGTCGTTCCAGAAGCAGCTAGTAGCAGCGGATTGAATCGTAATACCGCGCTCCTGCTCCTGATCCATGAAGTCCGTTGTCGCTGCACCTTCATGAACCTCACCGATTTTGTGGATTTTACCAGTAAGCTTCAGAATTCTTTCAGTTGTGGTTGTTTTTCCTGCATCAACGTGAGCGAAGATGCCGATATTTCGATAACGAGTGAGGTCTTTCATATTTAGCTATATAACTTGGTGCTAGAACGGTCGGTGACTACACTTAAGTAATACTCAAGGGGAATCGGCATTGGTTTAATAGGGTCAGCACGGGCTGGAACTATACCATCACAGACATTTTATGTCTTCCTGCTGATGGCGACTATACCATTTGTTAAGTAATTATAAATTATTTATATGACATGATGAAACAGTTCTAAGTAGTGGTAGCCGACTTTTCCACGGAGGAAATACGAAAAGGGGAGCGGGGGAAGAATATAGTAAGTATTTGTACTCTTACCTCATGCCTGTTGAGATACAAACTTTTATGTATTCAAGCAATTTTTCGTGGTATGTCAAGTCAAAAATTACTGGAGCGTTACAAAGCTGGTGAATGCAAACGGGTTTGGCAATAATTAAAGAATTTGGGTGAGATTAACGAGCAATCTGTGAAAAATGAAGCTCTGGAGATTGCGCGAGAAATGATGCAGCGAGTTAAATACAATTTAAATGTTATCGCAAATAATTTAATAGCAACAAGCAACTAATTTTTTAAATTCTCAGATTATCTAATGATTTCTAGTGTTGATGAGTTAAAAACAAGGTTATTAACGAGTGATGTTGTGAACAATGAATATGGATTTCGTGGATGTAAAATCAGCGAAATTGAAACTATTGAGGCAAAATACGGAATTTTACCCTATGTGTACAAGCAAATTCTTCTTTTAGCTGGACATCGAGCTGGTACTTTGATTAGAAATGGAGAGTTTGAGTTTTATCTTGATGAAGTTCTCCAATTAAATGAACG
Organism: uncultured Calothrix sp.; assembly: GCA_937884685.1. Taxonomy (GTDB): domain Bacteria; phylum Cyanobacteriota; class Cyanobacteriia; order Cyanobacteriales; family Nostocaceae; genus Rivularia. The sequence continues at coordinate 3,273 of CAKZYM010000253.1, read as the reverse complement.
AGTGCTTCAAGATAGAGAAGAAGGAATACAGGAAGGAGAAAATACTATCAGTCTGCCTAAAAATGCTTTCTTTTGTTTTTGTAGATACGATAATAGACCGAATTTCATATTAGCTAATGGGGAATATGATTCTCCTGTTTATGTATATGATTATGAGGATGAGAAAAATGAAACAATTCAAGAATTCTACGAATCTATTTGGGAATGGATTGAGGATTTGGCTGAAGACGCTGCACATTGGGTAAATGTTCGTAAAAACCGCTAAACCTAATTTTTTAAATATAAAAATTAATCATGACTAACTGGATAAAAGTCAAAGGAATTATCAAAAAAGGTTACGGTGTCGCATCGGGGAAAGGTGGAGATAAACGTTTTCCCAACGGAACAATTGAAATGCAAAAGCCTTTTTTTTCTCAACAAGGACTCGATTTAGAACCGTATTTTTCAGGAACTTTAAATATTTCCATATCTCCCCATCAATATTCTGTTAAACAAGCTAAATACACTTTTAAAAATTTAAAATGGGCAGAAAAAGAACCAGCAGAAGACTTTTCATTTTTTGACTGTATAATTCATCTTAAAAATGGTGAAATCAAATCAGGATTGATTTATTATCCCCATCCAGATACAAAACCCGAACATTTTCAAGCTGCGGATATTTTAGAAATTATTACTTTTAAAATTGATGATTTGAATTACGGTGATGAAGTGATATTAGAAGTTGATAGTCAGCAGATTGAGATAAATTAAATTTGTGGAGAAGGTTAAAAGTCAGAGATTAGAGGTCAAAAGTCAAAAAATAAAATTATGTTATTCCCAGATAATATTTTAAAATTTGAAAACATTTTAAAGCTTTACCCCTGCAACTATTTGCCACCGCTTTAAACCATTGTTCAAAGAATTTTCATCTCCTATTTTTGCAATAATAGGTTCCATACCTGAATCTTCAATCATCTTCTCTATTGTAGATAAAGGAGGAGAAACGATGAAAATTTCATTATTGTAAAGTGCTTGAATATCCCGTATCACCTTTGCTTGTGGAGTCTGTGGGTCGAGGAACATTCCTGAATCAAAATGTATCATTACTCCTCCAGGACGAAGAAGACGAGCGCATTCACTCATAATCCTTTTCATTGATGTCTTGGGTATTTCATGAAGTAGTAAAAAACTTGTAACTAGGTCAAATTGTTGATTTGGAAACTCAGTATAATCAGCATTTTGTTGGTAAAATTCTACTTCCTGGTTCAATAACCTTGCAGTTGCATAACCATATCGCAGCATCGCACCTCCAAGATCCACTCCTATCACTCGTGCATGGGGATATAAATTTTTTAGAGAGATGGTGTTGTGACCAATACCACAACCCAAGTCTATGACTCGTTTTGGGTTCAGTTTGGCGAATTTATTTTGGATAAATTTCTCTTTAATCCTTGGAACCAAATTATCCGAGAAACTGTCAAAAGGACTATTTTTTGAGAATAAAGAAATATAGTTAAGGTATCTTAATCCTGCGAGGATATCTTGATGTCCACTGTCAGATAAATAACCTCCAGGCATCCGATGAATATTAGTCATTTTCTGATGTTTGGGAATGCTGAGTTGGGGATTCATGTGTAAACCAGAACCATCACTAATAGCATTCGTTGCAAAACTCATGATTCTTTGATAATCATTATTTATGCGAGCATCCACTACTTCCCAGGCTAAGTTCTGAAAGAAAGAAAATTTAGCGATATATTCTCTTGCTTCGTTACTTGCAAGAATCTTCCCCAGAGGTTCTGAAGGTTGAGAAGATGCTCTTTCAAGCAGCTTATTCAGATAGGGAGCTATCTTGATTTCAGATAACTGATGTTCTTTCTCAGAATCGCCTCCTTTTTGTGGTAGAAGTTGCTCAGCCACTATACTTGATATTTTAGTTGTCATATATTTCTTAACCTGAACAGTTCAAAAAAATTCGGGTATTTACAGTTACTACTAATTTAACGCTCGCCAAAGTTATTTAATCGAATTAATCGAAAATAGTAAATGTGGGTTATGATGCTAATCAAAATTATTTGTTAACAATCAATATCTTTGCGCTTCTAACCCAACCTACATATCTACAGGTAATAAATTTTGATTTTCAAAAAAGTTCCACAACTGTGGAAGAACTTCCTCATCGGAATAATAATTGCGCTTTTACCAATATTTCAGATAGATAATTGGCTTCCCCATGCTTTACTGAGTCACTATAATTATCCTGTTGACTCAAAACCGGCTATTTTTCAAAAATTCAACGCAAAAGTCGAAAATATCAACTTTACAACCACCGATAATATAGATATTTCTGGATGGTGGATTCCTTCTCCCAAAAATCCATCAGAACATCCAACTTTGATAGTATTGCATTCCCTCGGTGGTACCCGACAAGATTTTCTCAAGTTCAATTTACCAATTTGGGAACAGGGTTTTAATTTAGCAGTTATTGATATGAGAAGTCATGGTGAAAGTGGTGGTGAATATTTTACTTATGGTTTCCACGAACGAAAGGATGTTTCGCGATTAATTGATTTTCTGGAAAAACACCATCAAGACGAATCACAAAATATAGCTTTGATGGGAATCTCCGCTGGGGGTGCAGTTGCGATTTCTTCAGCAGCTTACGATAAACGAATTCAAGGATTAATTACAATATCCGCTTTTGCTGATTTAAATAATACTATTAAAAAACAAGTTCCCTGGCTACCGTCTTTTTGGAGAAACAGAGCAATTACAAGAGCGGAGGAAAATGCTGAGTTTAATATTGCAGAAATTTCACCGATAAATCAGATAAAAAAAGTTAATTGTCCGATTTTAATTGTTCATGGAACAGAAGATAGATATATTCCCTTTGTAAATGGGAAGAAACTTTATGATGCAGCTGAGGGTGAGAAATCTTTTTATGCGGTTGAAGGTGGAAATCACAGTACTGTTTTGGATAAAGGTGGTGAAGAATTGCAGGAGAAGATTGTTGAATTTGTTCGGGATAATTTTTTATAAAATTAAGCTGTAGGTTGGGTTAGACGCACTACAATATCGAATTACCAAACCATAACTTATTATTGCGTCGTAACTCAACATTCCGATATCTGAAATCAATTTCGTGTTAACAATTAAATTAAATAAAAGAATGTACTCGATAAATTATGGCTTGTTTAATCACATTTTTATGTTGGGTTACGACGCTTTTAACATTATTTATTAGTAATCAAATATCTTTGTGCGTCTAACCCAACCTACATAATAAAAAATTAA